>CAZNXR010000382.1:0-2795 GCA_964576815.1 uncultured Caulobacterales bacterium
CATGGCGACGCCGGTCGCCGTGCCGGTGGGGAAGGGGACCGCCGAGACGCTCATCGAGATGCTGAAGCCGCGCGTCGAATCCCTGCGGATCGGGCCGTCGATGTCGGAAGACTCCGATCTCGGGCCGCTCGTCACCGCCGCGCACAAGAAGCGCGTCGAGGGCTATATCCAGATGGCGATCGACGAAGGCCAGACGCCGGTCGTCGACGGGCGCGGCTTCACGTTGCAGGGTTATGAGAAGGGGTTCTTCCTCGGCGGCACGCTGCTCGATCATGCGCGCCCGGAGCATAAGTCGTATACAGATGAAATCTTCGGCCCCGTCGTCCAGATCGTCCGGGCCCGGAATTTCGAGGAGGCGGTCGCGCTGCCCTCAAGGCACCAGTACGGCAACGGCGTCGCGATCTTCACCCGCAACGGCGCGGCGGCGCGCGAATTCGCAAGGGCCGTCAATGTCGGCATGGTCGGCGTCAACGTGCCGATCCCGGTGCCCGTCGCCTATCACACCTTCGGCGGCTGGAAGCGTTCGGGCTTCGGAGACACCAACCAGCACGGGCCCGAAGGCATAAAGTTCTGGACGAAGATCAAGACGATCACCGCGCGCTGGCCCGAAGACGTGCAAGGGTCGGAGTTCGTCATTCCGACGATGGGGTGATGGGCCGGACTGACGCATGATCTATCTCCTCGAACTCCTCGCGGTCGTCATCTTCGGCCTTATCGCTTTCAATATCTGGAAGTCGGTCTCGGGCGCGCAGCGGCGTCTGCCGGCGGAGGCGCACGACGGGCTTTCGCCTGGGCGCGCGGCGGCCGAAGCGCTCGGCGCGTTCGAAAATCTGCGCGCGGAGCTGAAAGCGCGTTATCCGGCGACTTTCGCCATGCTCGGCGGCTACATGAACGCGCACACGATCGCCGAGGCGGGCGGCGTTGAAGCGGCCGCGCGCGAGATGATCGCCGACTGGGCGCCGCGGCGCGAGGAGGCGGCGCGCGAGCTGACCCGGCTTCTCGCCGAAAACGAGACCGAGGACGAAGTGCGCGCGATCGTCGCGGCGGCCTGCGACCTCGATCTCGGCGGGGACAGCGTGCGCGGCTGGCTCGCCTGGCTGTTGTCGAAGCTCAGCGGCTGATAA
Source organism: uncultured Caulobacterales bacterium (assembly GCA_964576815.1). Lineage (GTDB taxonomy): Bacteria > Pseudomonadota > Alphaproteobacteria > Caulobacterales > Parvularculaceae > Amphiplicatus. The sequence goes on from CAZNXR010000382.1 coordinate 1,125, forward strand.
GAAGCAGGCAGTCCCATGGCGAAAGTTCCATGATCTCTCTCACCGTCTCCGGCCGGCGTAGGCGCGGCGCGGCGCTGACGAAAGTCATGCGCGTCGCGGCGAAGGGCGACTATTACGAGATCGCTGACGGTCTCCCTCAAGAAGCAGCGGATTAGGAGCATCGCGTTTGTTCGGCCTCGATTCCGTAGACTTCGCGCATCTGACCGGATTCGCACTTTACCTTGCGATTTTTCTCCTTCCCTTCATCCAGGAGGATGCAGCGGTCATCGGCGCGGCGACGGCGTCGATCATGGGTCTTGCGCCGACATCGTTCCTCGTCGCCGCGATCATTTCGGGTCTGATCGCTTCCGACGCGTGGAAATACTGGATCGGCCGTCTCGCGCGCCGCTACAACTGGGCGCATAAATTCGCGGAGAAGCCCGGCGTCTCCGTCGCCGGCGATCTTGTCCGCAAGGAATTCGTGCAGACGATGCTGACGGCGCGGTTCGTGCCGGGCACGCGCATTCCGACATATGTCGCCTGCGGCTTCTTCAAGGCGAACTACCCGAAATACCTTGTCGTGCTGATGATGACGGCGGCGCTCTATGTCGGCATCATGTTCACGCTGTTTCATGTCGGCGGAAAGGTCGCCGGCGAACAGGCGAAGATCTGGCTGCCGGTGACGGCGGTGACGCTGCTTGTCGCTTACATCGGCGTGCGTTGGTACACGCACCGGCAAGGGCGGCGCGGGCCGATGACGCCGCTGACCGAAAAGCGCGATCATCCTCTGCCCGGCATGCCGGGCTTTGAAGGAACGCCGCTTGAGGGACACGAACGAGAAGAAGCCGACAAGAATGCGGGGTCCGCGGTCGATTCGCTCGCCGGGTCCCCATCTGCGAACCCTGATCCGTCAAATCGGTCCGGAGGCTGAGCCATGGAATTTGCGCTATCCGACGAACAGCAGGCCATCCAGGACATGGCGCGCAATTTCGCGGCGGAGGAACTTGCGCCCTTCGCGGCCGAGTGGGACGAGACGAAGCATTTCCCCATCGACGTCATCCGGAAATCCGCGGCGCTCGGTCTCGCCGGCATCTACACGCGTGAAGATGTCGGCGGCTCCGGGCTCGGCCGCCTCGACGCCGCGCTGATCTTCGAAGCGCTGTCGGAAGGCTGCACCTCGACGGCGGCCTATATCTCCATCCACAATATGTGCTCATGGATGATCGACCGCTTCGGGTCGGAGGAATTGCGGCGGAAATATTGCCCGCGCCTCACCACGATGGAGCTGTTGTCGAGTTATTGCCTGACCGAGCCCGGATCGGGCTCCGACGCCGCGGCGCTGAAGACCCGCGCGGTGCGCGACGGCGACCACTATGTGCTCAACGGTTCGAAGGCGTTCATCTCCGGCGCCGGCGTCACTGACCTTTATGTCGTCATGGTGCGCACCGGCGGCGACGGCCCGAAGGGCGTTTCAACGGTGTTGGTCGAAAAGGGAACGAAAGGCCTCTCCTTCGGCGCCAACGAACGCAAGATGGGCTGGAACGCGCAGCCGACGGCGATCGTCACTTTCGAGGACTGCCGCATTCCGGTCGCCAACCGCGTCGGCGAAGAGGGCGACGGTTTCAAATTTGCGATGATGGGCCTTGACGGCGGGCGGCTTAACATCGCGGCCTGCTCGCTCGGCACGGCGAC
>CAZNXR010000383.1:0-2788 GCA_964576815.1 uncultured Caulobacterales bacterium
AATGCGGTCGCGGCGAGGAGCGCCGCCGAATGCGTCAGCGCCTGATGATAACCAAGACCGATTTGTGGAATCAGCGGCAGGAGAAGAGCCCCGGCCGCACTGGCGCGCGCATCGACGCCCGCTTCCCGCAGAGCGAGAGAAGTGAACGCCGCCGTCGCGATGAAGAAGAGGTATTTGACGGCGACGAAGCTTGCGAGCGTCGGGCCGAAAACCTTTTGCGCCGCGATGAGCGTCCACTCGAACAGCGGCGGATTGTCGGGCAGATACCCCGCCTGCAACGACTGCGTCAGCACGTTGAGCTTGACGTCGTCGAGCGCCAGCGCCGGCCCTGAGGCGAGCGTGATCGCGACGTGCGCCGCGCAGTAAAGAACGACGAAGAGCGCGGCCGCGCGAGGCGAAAGAGCCGTTAATAGACCGTCTCGCCAAGCCGCAACGCTCATTCGCCGCTGCGCGCTTTATTCCGCGGGCGCTTTGGCGAGGCGTTCAAATGAACCCATGCCGCAAGAGCCGGTGAGAAACCCGCCCGCATTATCGACGATGCGCAGAATGTCGTTGCGGCAGAGCTGCGGCAGCGACGTCGTATACTCGATGCGATTGCCCCGGTTGACGACGCCGCGGCACCGCGTCGCGAGATCGCTCACATACCAGTTGTTCGCGCCCGACCGGATCAGCAGCGTCTTTTCATCGACGGCCGTGATCTGGCTGATCTGCGGGATGCTGAGGCAGGTCTGCTTGTCGCCCGTGCGCTTCAGGCTCTCAAGCTGCGCCGCAGCGCCTTCATTCACGGGTTCGCCGGTCGTCGTCGCGCAGCCCGCCAGGAGCGCGGCCGCAAGAATAACACGCATCGTCAATTCTCCTCCGCTTCGCCCTCGCCCGCGACATCTCTACCACAAAGGCCGCTCAGAGGGCAGTCCGCCGCGACGAAGGAACCGCGCCGGCGTCCCCATACTGCATCGAAGCCGCGCGGCGTCGCTGAACCGGCCTCAATCAACGCCGAGCCTCTTCTTCAAAATGTCGTTGACCGCGGCGGGGTTCGCCTTGCCGCCGGTCGCCTTCATCACCTGTCCGACGAACCAGCCGAAGGTTTTCGGCTTATCTTTTACCGCCGCGACCTGTTCGGGATTGGCGGCGATGATCGCATCGACCGCCTTCTCGATGGCGCCCGCATCCGTCACCTGTTTGAGGCCGCGCTCTTCGACGATCGCCGCCGGATCGCCGCCTGTCTCCAACATGATGGCGAAAACGTCCTTTGCGATGCGCCCCGAGATCGTGCCGTCGGAAATGAGACCGACCAGCTTGCCGAGCATCGGCGCGGCGATCGGCGAGGCGCCGATCTCCCTTCCCGCCTTGTTGAGCGCGCCGAAGAGTTCGGTCGTCACCCAGTTCGCCGCGAGCTTGCCGTCGCGGCCCTTAGCGACCGTCTCGAAATAGTCGGCCTTCTCGCGGTCCTGGGCGAGCACGGCGGCGTCGTAAGGAGAAAGTCCGTAGTCGGACATGAAGCGGCGCTTTTTGGCGTCGGGAAGCTCCGGGAGGCTCGCCCTGATGCGCTCGACGAACGCGGCGTCGAGTTCAAGCGGCAAAAGGTCGGGGTCGGGAAAATAGCGATAATCATGCGCATCTTCCTTCGAGCGCATGGTCCGCGTTTCGCCCGTCGCGACATTGAAAAGCCGCGTTTCCTGGTCGATCCGCCCGCCGCGCTCCAGCACCTCGATCTGCCGGCGCGCTTCGTAATCGACGACCTGCTTCACATAGCGGATCGAGTTGACGTTCTTCGTTTCCGTCCGTGTACCGAATTTTTCACCGGGCCGGCGCACCGAGACGTTGACGTCGGCGCGCATCGAGCCCTCGTCCATGTTGCCGTCGCAGGCGCCGAGATAGCGCACGATGGTGCGCAGCTTAGAATAATAGGCCGCCGCCTCCTCCGCCGAGCGCATGTCGGGTTTCGACACGATCTCCATCAAGGCGACGCCGGAGCGGTTGAGATCGACATAGGATTCGCGGGGGCTGAGGTCGTGGACCGACTTGCCGGCGTCCTGTTCGAGGTGCAGCCGCTCGACGCCGACGGTGATCGTCTCGCCCCCGTCGAGTTCGACTTCAACGGCGCCCTCGCCGACGATCGGATCCTTGTACTGCGAGATCTGATAACCCTGCGGCAGGTCGGGGTAGAAATAATTCTTGCGGTCAAAGCGCGACCAGAGATTGATCCTGGCGTTGAGACCAAGGCCCGTTTTCACCGCCTGCTCGACGCAGAAACTGTTGATGACCGGGAGCATGCCCGGCATCGCCGCATCGACAAGGCTCACATTCTCGTTCGGCCCGGCGCCGTATTGGGCCGAGGCGCCCGAGAAGAGCTTGGCGTTCGACAGAACTTGCGCGTGGACTTCAAGGCCGATGACGACTTCCCAGTCGCCGGTCTCACCCTTGAGAAGTTTACGAGGGGAAGAATCAGCAGCGGTCATCGGCAGAGATCCAATATGGCGTCGGAGCGAGGTATCGCGCGCGGTTACGCGGTGCAAGGAAGGGGTGGGGAATGGTGCATGGGCAGTAGGCAGTAGCCGGTAGCCTGTAGTTGCGCCGTCTCTCTCCCCGCTCATTCCCGCGCAAGCGGGAATCCACAGCCACAGAGAACCGCACGCCGGGCCCCTGGATTCCCGCTTGCGCGGGAATGAGCGGGGTTGGGGTTTGCCCATTCACCATTCACCATTCACGTCTCGCCAAACAAAGCTCCGCCTCCGCCGCGGGAAGGGTTTCCCCGGCGGGATGATTGGAAAGGCACGTTCCTTCAGAC
>CAZNXR010000384.1:0-2783 GCA_964576815.1 uncultured Caulobacterales bacterium
AAAGGATTTTCCCGGCTATAACGCGCGCCTTCGTCGGTCGCCGGGCCAATGGCATGCCTTGGCGACCCTTTCATGCGCCCCGCTTCGGGGCCCTATTCAGGGTAGCAAAATGCCGAAAATGAAGACCAAATCTGCCGCCAAAAAGCGGTTTAAAGTAACCGCGTCGGGCAAGGTGAAGGCGGGCGTCGCCGGCAAGCGCCACCGCCTGATCTCGCACAACGGCAAATATATCCGTCAGAACCGCGGCACCGTAGTCCTGTCGGACGCCGATGCGAAGATCGTCAAAAAATACATGCCTAATCATCGCTAGGAGGGACCCCCATGTCACGCGTTAAACGGGGCGTTACGTCCCATGCCAAGCACAAGAAAGTCATCAAGGCGGCAAAAGGCTATTACGGCCGCCGCAAGAATACGATCCGCATCGCCAAGCAGGCGGTCGAAAAAGCGAACCAATACGCCTATCGCGACCGTCGCGTCCGGAAGCGGAATTTCCGCGCGCTCTGGATCCAGCGCATCAACGCCGGGTGCGCAAGCGCGACTTCCGCAGCCTGTGGATCCAGCGCATCAACGCCGGCGTCCGCGAATTCGGCATGACGTACTCGCGATTTATCGACGGGCTCGCGAAAGCGGGGATCGAGGTCGACCGCAAGGTTCTCGCCGATCTCGCCGTGAAGGAGCCCGAGGCGTTCAAGGCCCTGGCGGACAAGGCGAAAGCGGCGCTCGCCGCCTGACCTTCTCAACAGCCCGGCCCTTGCCAGCAAGACAACCGGGTGACGTGCGCCGATGAATTCAATTAAGCGTCATCCGGGGACGGATGACGCTTTTTCTTTGGAGCCGCGGGACGAAAGATGTCCGACATCGACGCTATCGAACGGGAAACGCTCAGCAAGGTAGCCGCGGCCGCGGACCTCGCCGCGCTGGAAGACGTGCGCGTCGCCGCGCTGGGCAAGAAGGGCGCCGTCAGCGAGCGGATGAAGACGCTCGGTGCGCTGCCGCCCGACGAGCGCAAGGCGGCCGGCGCGGCGCTCAACATTCTCAAGGACAAGATCGCCGCGGCGATCGACGCGAAAAAAGCGGCGCTGGAAGCCGCCGCGCTCGACGAACGTCTGCGTACGGAAAAAGTTGACGTCACGCTTCCGGTCCGGCGCGAAGCGCGCGGCCGCATCCATCCGGTCACGCAGGTGACGGAGGAGATCGTCGCGATTTTCTCCGCGATGGGCTTCGACGTCGCCGAAGGGCCGGACATCGAGGACGACTTCCACAATTTCACCGCGCTCAATTTCCCGGCCGATCACCCGGCGCGCGAAATGCACGACACCTTCTTCTTTCATCCGAAGGCGGACGGCTCGCGCATGCTGCTGAGGACGCACACCTCGCCGGTGCAGATCCGCACGATGATGACCCGCAAGCCTCCGATCCGGATCATCATCCCGGGACGGACCTTCCGCTGCGACTCGGACCAGACGCACACGCCGATGTTCCATCAGGTCGAAGGCCTCGTCATCGACCGTGAAACCCATATGGGCCACCTCAAGGGAACGCTTGAGGCCTTCTGCAAGGCATTCTTCGAGGTCGATGCGGTGAAGACCCGGTTTCGCCCGCATTACTTTCCGTTCACGGAGCCCTCGGCCGAGATGGACATCGGCTATGAGCGGGTGGGGAATGAAATCCGCATCGGGCAGGGGGAGAAGTGGATGGAAATCCTCGGTTCCGGCATGGTGCATCCGAACGTCCTCAGGAACTGCGGGCTCGACCCGGACGAATATCAGGGCTTTGCGTTCGGCATGGGCATCGACCGGCTCGCTATGTTGAAATACGGTATTCCGGACCTCCGCGATTTCTTCGCGGCGGACGCGCGCTGGCTTGAGCATTACGGGTTCGATCCGCTCGACCAGCCGAATCTGTCTACAGCGCTTTCTCGTTAGGGGAGGGAACCATGCGCGCAATGATGTTGGGGATGTTGGCTGTCGCGGCGGCGGCGTGCGGAAAAAAAGAAGCGGCGGCGCCGGTCGCAGCCGAGCCCGCCGCGGAGGAGGTAGTCGCCGAAGAAACGGCGCCGGACCCCGCCATTGCAGCGGCCGAGCGCTATCAGCGCCTTGAAGGGTCCTGGGCCGAGACAGGCCAATGCGCCGATTATCAGGTTCGGTGGGAAATCGAGCCGCAGGCGTTCCAGCTTTTCGAAATGCGCTGCGCGATAGAACGGTTCGAGCCGCTCAGCGCCGGCGTCCGCGCCGTCGCACAGTGCACGGTCGAGGGCGACAACGATAACGTCGCTGACAACTTCCAGTTCGTCCGCGAGCCGGACGGGTCGCTGACGATCGTCAATGAGGCGAATGAAGCGCGCAATGAGGGCCTCTACCCTTGCGTTGAGAGCGAGCTTTAGAGCCCCATGAAGTTCACCTTGTCCTGGCTGAGGGAGCATCTCGACACAAACGCGACGCTCTCCGAAATCATCGACGCCATGGTGAAGGCGGGGCTCGAGGTCGAGCATGTCGATGACCCAACCGAGCGCCTGAAGGCGTTTACGATCGGCGAGGTCATCTCGGCCGAGAAGCACCCGGAAGCCGACAAGCTGCGCGTCTGCAAGGTGGCGACGAAGGACGGGACCTTGCAGATCGTCTGCGGCGCGCCGAACGCGCGCGCGGGGATCAAGATCGCCTACGCCCCGGTCGGCGCCTATGTCCCGGGCATCGACGTCACGCTGACGAAAGCGAAAATCCGCGGCGTCGAATCGCACGGCATGATGTGCTCGGCGCGTGAGCTCGAACTCGGCGAAGATCATG
>CAZNXR010000385.1:0-2776 GCA_964576815.1 uncultured Caulobacterales bacterium
CGCTGCACGACTTTCCGGGGCGGCTTCTCGTGATGTTCCAGCCGCACGGTTTCGGGCCGCTGAAGAAGATGAAAGCGGAGCTGACCGCGTGCTTCGCCGACCATCTCGGCGTTGATGACATCCTGCTGATGCCGGAGCCGGTCTATTATGGCGGCACCACCGACCGCAGCGTGTCGAGCGGCGACATTGTCGCGGGCGTCGCCGCCGCCGGAAAGCAAGCGGAGGCGCTGGCGACGCGCGAGGCCTGCGGCAGGCGGCTTGTCGAACTCGCGCGCGCAGGCGACCGCATCATCGTCATGGGCGCGCGCGACGACACGCTGACGGTCTTTGCGGAAGAGTTGGTGACGGCGCTCAGGCGGCGGTGAGCACGGCGCACTCGCGACGCGCCGCCTTCATGCGCCAGGCGACGGCGCCGAAGCCGAGCATCATCAGCGCCCACGCGGCCGGTTCCGGCGTCGACGCCGTCAGCGTTGAAATCCGGAAGGAGCTGCCAACCGCGGAAAATCCCGAATTGCCGATGATGAGCGCGTTACAGCCGCCGATCGCGGAGCAGGAAGCCGCGAAGGGATCGAGCAGCAGCGTCAGCGGACCCGGCCCGGTCACCTGCGCGTAGAGATTGATGGTCGGAAACCCTGGCAGGAAGGCAGGGCCAGAGGCGTTCGCATTCGTGAAAACGCCGCCCGAAAAATTCCCGAGCCGCACGAATACGTATGTCGTCGAAGGGCTGACCGTCGTGAAGTTCAGCGTGATGCGTTCGCCGGTGATCGCCGACGTCTGGATCGGGTTCGCGAAGGTGAGGCCAAGGGGGGTCGCGCCACGGTTGAACAAGGCGGTTGCGGGCGTGTTGCCGAGCACGTTCGCGCCGCCCGACCCCGCCGCCTGCTGAAACACCGTCACGGGAAACTGCGACACCGCCGCCGCTGCGGGCGTGAGCCCCGCCGCCAGCACAACTGCGGCAACAGCCAATAAAGCGCGCATAAAACCTTCCCCAACCATCTGCCTGCTAACTCATTCCAAACAACTTCTAATTTGAAGTGGATGGAATCGTTCGAATTTTAGCGATGGGCCTATTGCAGCGAGAATAAAGTCCCGTGCCGCATCTCGGCGGCGGAGATGATCTCCTTGCCTGTCACGCGCACTGAGTGGAGGCGCCCTTCGATCTGGCGCGTCCAGAATTCGAGGAAGCGGTTCAGCACCGGAAAGCGCGGCGCAATATCGTAATCCTGCCAGACATAGGTCTGGAGAAGCCGCGGGTGATCGGGAAGGTGGTAGAGGATTTCGGCCGTGGCGAGCCGGTAGCCCTGAAGTTGCAGGGCAAGTGGCGAAGTCGTAGGCATTTGACGCCCCCTGTTACAAAACAAAGCGACGCTAGCGAGCAAAGCTTGCGCATTTCGGACAGGATAGGCAAGGGTTTTATGGGATTTAGTTGAACGAATTCAACGTGTTAGCAGCACACTTAGGGAGCTGCTGACAGGCGGTGGAAGGCAGATCGAGGCCTTCGGAGATCCGTTGGAACCGCGCCGGCGCCGCGATTGGAGGCTCTGCGCCGGAGCATTGTATCTCGCAATTCGCCCCGTTCCTTAGAACCCAACCCGGCCTCAGCGCGGAGCAACCACGTGACGGACACAGTCGAACGCTTCCCGCGCCCGGCAGGCGCAAAAAAGTCGCCGCCTCTCGCCAAGCGCCTCATGCACAACCGCGTCACCTATGCGATCGAAGACGCGTGCCTCGCGGTGTTGAGACCGTTGCCGGCCGAGCCCGTGAACAAAACCGAGCTGAAAGTGCTCGGCATGCGCCGCTCCGGCAATCATGCGGTGATCATGTGGATGATGCGCGCAGCCCGAGCGGGCGCGCCGGACGCCGAACACGTCTTTCTCAATAACTGCAAGATTTCAGAGAACGCCTATCGTCTTCAGGCTGATTTTCGGCCGCCGGAATATTCAGATGACGAATACCGGCGCATCCGCGAGCGCCGCAATCGCGCCTACCTCCCGACGGACTTTCTGGTCAGGAGTTTCGAAGATTACGACCTCTCGCAATTCCGCGCCCCTGAAAACGAGGCGCATTATGGGAGGGCGCTGCGGCGCCTCTGCGCTGTGATTATTCGCGATCCTCTGAACCTTTTTGCAAGCCGGTTGAAAGCCGGATATGTCGGCGCGAAAAGCCCGCTCTCTCTTATGGATCTCTACCTCGACCACGCCTCGACGCTGCTGAAGACGGCGGAAGAGTTCCCCATTCTCTATAATCAGTGGCTGGTGTCCGAGAGCTATCGCGACGACCTGCTGGCCAGACTTCACCTCTCTGGGGCGGACTTGCCGAGCGACAAAGCGGAAAGCTTCGGCCCAGGCAGTTCGTTCACCGGCCGCGGCGCCGAGTTGGACAAGAAACAATTGCTGCGCCGCTGGGAAGCCTACCGTGACGATCCCTGGTTCAAGCGGGAGATCCTCGGCAATTCAGACCTGATGGACATTACGCGGACGCACTTCCCGGAAGTGCTGGGCTGAGATTGCGCGATCGTCGTCGGGCGCATTGAGCCTAAGGCGGACCGCGTCTTCACATTCTGCAATTGAGCGAGACAATCCGGGCTGCGCCGATCCCACGACCGACGGCCGGTGATCGCGCGCGCCAGCGGCGCGCCCATCGGCCTTCCCGCCCCAAATTCTCCCCCCGGCGCCGTTCGGAAAATCTTTACATTCCCCTGAAACGTTCCTATGTGCGCGACTTCGTCAGACCCATGGGACCTCTCCGCAAGTTTGGCGTCTTGTTTTGGTCTAAC
>CAZNXR010000386.1:0-2773 GCA_964576815.1 uncultured Caulobacterales bacterium
GAAACCCAACGTCTTCCGCATGAAGCTCCTCGGCGCCGAAGTGCGCCCGGTGACCTCGGGCCGCGCGACGCTGAAGGACGCGATGAACGAGGCGCTGCGCGACTGGGTGACCAATGTCGCCGACACTTATTATCTCATCGGCACAGCGGCGGGCCCGCACCCCTATCCGATGATGGTGAGGGACTTTCAGTCGGTCATCGGCATTGAGGCGCGCGCCCAGATCCTCGACCGCGAAGGCCGGCTCCCCGACGCGGTCATCGCCTGCATCGGCGGCGGGTCTAATGCGATCGGCCTCTTTCATCCCTTTCTCGATGATTCCGAGGTCGAAATCATCGGTGTCGAGGCTGGCGGACGGGGTCTGGATACGCCCGACCATGCAGCGTCCCTTTCCGGCGGCCGGCCAGGGGTCCTCCACGGCAACCGCACCTATCTCCTCCAGGACGCGGACGGGCAGATCATCGAGGGCCACTCGATTTCGGCGGGGCTCGACTATCCGGGCATCGGGCCGGAGCACGCCTTTCTCCACGATACGGGCCGGGCGACCTACCAGTCTGCGACCGACGCCGAAGCCCTTGAAATGTTCGGCCTTTGCTCGAAGCTCGAAGGCATCATCCCGGCGCTTGAACCGGCCCATGCGCTCGCCCGCGCCCTCGACAAGGCGGCGAGCCTTGCCGAGGGCGGCATCGTCCTCGTCAACCTGTGCGGGCGGGGCGACAAGGACATCTTCTCGGTGATGCCCCATTTCGGCGGCTGACAATTTCCATCAAGCGGCCCCCGATGTGAGCGCGCGTTGTTGCCAGCCGCCTTTAAGTCTCATTAAATAATGCGGGGTGAAGTCGTCCGGTCCGCGGTTGGTCGCCGCACATTGATTGAGGGGTTTCGTTGCTACATCTGTCTTCCGCCGTCCCGTCGCCGGCTTCGGCCGCTGCGTCTATCGCCGAAGCCGCGCGCGCGCGCGCCGCGAGCCTTCGCCGCATCGTCGAGCACTGCAAGGCGTTCCAGGGCGCGCAGCTCTCGCGCTCGCTCAGCCAGGCGGGCGTGACGCTCGTCCTCTACGCCGGCCTTGTCGCCGCGATGATTGCGCTCGCGGCCGCCGGCGAATGGGGGTTTGCGCTGCTTGTCTCGCCGCTCGCGGGCGGCGTTCTCGTCAAGCTCTTCACCATCCAGCACGATTGCGGCCACGGCAGCTATTTCAAGGCGCGCAAGGCGAATGACGCGCTCGGCTTCTTGATCAGCATGCTGACGTTCACGCCTTACGGCTTCTGGCGCGACGCGCATAACCGCCATCACGCGGGCTCGGGCGATCTCGACCGGCGCGGCGTCGGCGCGGTCGATACGCTGACGGTCGAGGAGTTCAAGGCGCTCTCCCCGCTCAACCGGCTCTTCTATCGCGCCTATCGCAACATGATCGTCATGGTGATCTTCGGCGCGCCCGTTTATTTCTTCATCCTGCAGCGCCTGCCGCTCGCCGGGGCGATGCCTTTTGCGGAAACCTACACAGGGCTGAAGGTTCGCCAGATCTGGAAGAGCGTCGCGGCGCTCAATGTCGCGCTCGTGCTCGTCTATGGCGGGCTCGGCCTGGCCTTCGGCTGGGGCGCCGTCGCGCTTGCGATCCTGCCCACCGTGACCTTCGCGGCGTGGGCCGGCACCTGGCTCTTCTTCGTGCAGCACCAGTATGAAGACGCCTATTGGGCGCGAAAGCCCGAATGGAGCTACGCCGAGGCGGCGGTTTTCGGCTCCTCGCACTTTCACATGCCGACGCCGGTCTTGCGCTGGCTGACCGGCAATATCGGCCTTCACCACATCCACCACCTGGCGTCCGGCATCCCGAATTACCGGCTGCCCGAATGCTACCGGGCAAGCGCGGACCTGAAGGCGCTGCCGAAAATGACGATTGGCGACAGCCTCAAATGCGCAAGTCTTGCCCTCTGGGACGAAGCGAACCGGCGCATGGTCTCGTTCCGGGCGCTAAAGGCTTCGGCCTAGACCGTCGGGCGATAAATCCGGATCGCCCAACGGTCTAGTTTTTTCGTGGTCGCGCCGGGACTCGAAAAACCGATGATTCCACTTTTTCGCCCGGCGCTCTAACCGGTTACCTCAAGGGTAATTGACAGGCTCATTGTCATCATGACAATCTAGTTGTCATGTATGACCCCGGCCCGATCCCCGCCCGCGACGTCCTGGCGCTGGTCAACGAAATTCCACGCGCCTTTTTCCGCCTTTCAGCGATCGCCGACGACATCTTCGCCGATCTCGGTGTCGGCGGACCGGAGCGCGGCGTCCTGCGCGATCTCTTTGTTGATGGCGAAGGGTCGGCGCCGGAATTCGCGCGCCGCAAGGCGGTCAGCCGTCAGGCGGTGCAGGCGACGCTGGACGGTCTCGTGCGCAAGGGGCTCGTCCGCACCGAAATCAATCCGCGCCACAAACGGTCGATGCACTACGTGCTGACCAAAGCCGGCATCGAGACCTGCATCGAGCTGCAGCGCCGGGAGCTTGAAAAGATCAGCACGCTGATGAAAGCGGCGGCCCCCGCCGACTTCGCCGCCGCCGCCGCGGCCGTGGCGTCGCTGAACGCCATCCTCGCCGCAGATCTCGACCGGAGATCGTCTGTATAGGGAGCGATTGCCTCGCTCTTTTTCGTCGCCCGCCCTAATCACCGTCACCCCGGGGCGCGACGCAGTCGCGAACCCGGGGTCCAGCTTTGGCGCGTGGGGAGGGGTGGACCCCGGATCGCCTTCGGCGTCCGGGGTGACGGGGTTTTTGGTGTCATCAG
>CAZNXR010000387.1:0-2772 GCA_964576815.1 uncultured Caulobacterales bacterium
TTCGACCGCGCCGGCGTCGAGCGGCGTTTCGGTCGTCATCACCCACGCGCCGTCGTCGCCGGCGGTCGCGGTCGCGAGCGGGGCGTCGTTCGCATAGACGGTGACGCTCGCGCCGGGGCTGGCGCGCCCTGCGATCACGGCATCGCCCGAACGATCGACGCGCACGATGTCAAAGCTCGGCAGCGACGGCGCCTGCGCCTCGCCCGCCGCCAGCGGCGCGTCCGGCGCCGGCTGCGCGTCGGCCTTGGGCGCCGGCTCGACAAGGTTGAACCGCTCGGCCGCTTTCCAAGCGATAAAACCCAGAATGAGCAGCAGCAAGAAAATGATGACGACGCGCATTGGCGGCGATCCCCTCGGCTACGGGCGGCCGCCCTTGACGGCGCCGATTAACTCTACCAAGAGGGATTTCGGCCTACAATGCCGCGCACACCGATAAGAAGCGCCAAGTCCATGAAATCCCTATGCGTTTATTGCGGCTCGCGGGCCGGCAACGACCCTGACTTCCTCAAGGCCGCCCAGTATATCGGGCGTAAAGCGGCAAGGCTCGACTGGCGTATTGTCTATGGCGGCGGCAAGCTCGGCCTGATGGGCGCGACCGCGGGCGCGGCGCGCGATGCGGGCGGCAAGGTCTTCGGCATCATCCCCGACTTTCTTGTCGAGATGGAGGGCGTGCTCGAAGGCGTCGATCACGTCATCGTCAAGACGATGCATGAGCGAAAAATCCGCATGTTCGACGATGCGGACGCGGTGCTGACGCTGCCGGGCGGCATCGGCACGCTTGAAGAACTGATCGAGGTCCTGTCGTGGGCGCGATTGGCGCTGCACAGGAAGCCGATCGTCGTCCTCAACATCAACGGCTTCTGGGAGCCCTTGAAGACCCTGCTGACGCATATTGTTGAGGAAGGCCTGGCGGCGCGGGAGCTGCTCGGCGATCTGATCTTCGTCGATCGCCCCGAGGACGTCTTTCCTGCGCTCAACAAGCGCACGCTTGAAGTGGTGATCTGACCGCTCAGGGCCGCTTCTTCTCGCCCGCGTAACCGAACAGATGCGCGGCGACCTTGCGCATCTGGATTTCTTCCGACCCCTCGGTGATGCGGTAGCGGCGGTGGTGGCGGTAGATGTGCTCAAACGGCTTGTGCCGCGAATAGCCGAGCCCGCCATGTACCTGCATCGCGCGATCCGCCGCCTCGCAGACCAGCCGGTTCGCCCAGTAATTGCACATGCTGATCTTGCCCGATAATTTTCGCTCGATATCGACATGCGCCATCGCGTCCATCTCCGCGGCGGTCTTGCGGATGAGAAGGCGCAGCATTTCGACCTGCGTCGCCAGTTCGACAAGCGGGATCTGGATCGCCTGATGGCTGGCGAGCGGGGCGCCGAACACGGCGCGCGTGCGCGCCCAGTCGATGCTCTCCCTGACGCAATAATCCGCGGCGCCGAGAGAACTCGCCGCCTGCCGGATGCGGTTCTGATGAATGAAAGACTGCGCGAGCGCGAGGCCGTTCTCTTCAGGGCCGAAGACGGCGTCATCGGGAACGAACACGTCTTTGAAGTACAGACGCGGATGATCGGTCGGCATGTTGAACGTCCAGAGATAGTCGCCGATCGTCATCCCCTCCGTCTCGCGCGGAACGAGGAGGCAGATGATCCCTTTCGGATCGCCGTCGTCGCGCTTCCACCGTGCGAAGGTCGCGCAATGGGTCGCGCGGTGCATGCCGGTGATCCACATTTTCTCGCCGTTGATGACCCAGCCGGACCGGCCGCCGCGCGTCGCGCGTTCGGCGCGCGTCTCCATATGCGTCGCGTCGGAGCCGTGCCGCGGCTCCGTCAATCCGAACGCGACAAGGCGTTCGCCTGAAAATCCGCCGGGGATGAATTCCTGTTTCTGGTCATCGCGCCCGAACGCGTCGAACATCGCGACGAAGGGGAAATTGCCGACGATCGAATGCTCGTTCTGCAGATCATTATGAAGGCCGAGGCCCTTCGCCGCGAGGTGCTCGCGGATGACCGCCATGTCGAGATTGGCGCCGTCGCGCCCGCCCCATCGCTTCGGCGCCGAATAGCGCCAATGCCCGGCCGCGTCGGCGCGCTTCGCCGCTTCCCATAAAAGCGCCTCCCACTCGCTGCGCGGCAGGCCGCCACGCTCGAAATCGGTGCGCGCCCATTCGCGCCGGTGATCGAAAAAGCGCTGATTGTCATCGGCCGCTTCAAGCGGCGCGATCTCCGCGGCGATGAAAGCGTCAAGCTCGGCAAGATACGCGGCGAGCGTGGGCGGCAGATTGAAATCCATGACGCCTTGTCCTCAGGTTTTGTCGCGTTGGAGCGCGCGCCGGTAAGTCGCGTAAGTCGGCTGATCGACGGCGAGCTTGTCCATCGTCGTGCGCCAGAGATGCTCGCGAAGGCCCGGCGCCGCGAGGCTAATCGTTCCGTCGAAGACCTTCTCGGTCAACTGGCGACGTAGCGCGCTGGTCGCGCCTTCCGCGCCGAGCAGTGCGTGAAGGCGCGCGCGCTCGGCTTCATCCGCCTGCGGAGCGAGGCGCGCTTCGCGGCGCGCCAACTCAATTGCATTCGCCGCGACGCGCGCGTGAAATCCCGGACGACCGTCCAGCGCGGGCGCGGCCTCCTCACGCAGGAATCGCGCGACGATGTCTAGTATCGCATCAACAGACGGTTCGTCCTGCATCAGATGTCCTCCGGCCGGTCGAGATAGGAGAGCAGGTCGATCTCCGCCTCCGAGGCGCGCCGTGCGATCATCTCCCGCTCGATCGACCG
>CAZNXR010000388.1:0-2767 GCA_964576815.1 uncultured Caulobacterales bacterium
ATCGTCGAGCAGCAGGTGTCCGTGCCGAGCGCGCAGGCGATCTGGAAACGCTGCAATGAGGGCGTCGACTGCCTGTCGCCGGCGGCCGTTGCAGCGCTTGGGGCCGAAGGCCTCAGGGCGCTCGGCCTTTCAACGCCGAAGGCGCGCTATGTCGCCGCCATCGCCGAGGCGGCCTCTATGGGCGCGATCGATTTCGAGGGTCTTGCCCATCTCCGCGACGAAGAGGCGGCGGCGGCGCTCATCGCGCTTAAGGGGGTCGGCCCATGGACGGCGTCGATCTATCTCCTCTTCTGCGAGGGGCGCGTCGATATCTGGCCGCCGAACGACGTGGCGCTGAAGCACGCCTATGGCGCGGCGTCGGGCGCGCCCGTCGAACAGCGCGAACTCGATGAAAAGGCCGCCTACTGGGGCCCCTGGCGCGGCGTCGCGGCGCATGTCCTGTGGACCTATTACGCGCATTTGAGGGGCCGGACGCCGATCTGATCCGTCCGGTCAGAGGGCCCAATCTTCGAGCTCCAATCCCGGCACGCGCGCGAATTCGCTCTGGTTATGCGTGACGAGCGAAAGACCCTGCGAGCGTGCATGCCCGGCGATCATCGCGTCATAAGGACCGATCGGTTTGCCGGCGCGCTTCAGCAGCGCACGGATCTCGCCGGTATGAACCGCGGCGCGGCGGTCGTAGTCAAGAACGGTCGTCGCTGCGGCGAACTCGGCGAGCGCGGCGCGGTTACGCTCCGGGTTCGACGAATTTTCTGCGCCGAAGCTCAGCTCCATGAAGGTCACGACGGAAATGCACAGGCGATCGGCCGCACGATTGAGGCGATCACGAAGCGCAGGCGGACGTTCGCGCATCGCATAAATGCAGATATCGGTGTCGAGCATCGTTCGGAGCATTAAAGTCCAACACGCTCCTGATCGTCCGGCTGGCCGCGCTCGCGCATGAAGTCCGGCGTCACGCCGGGGCCGTCGAAAAACCCATCCCACCGGCTTCCGACGGGGGTGATGACGCGGCTCTTGCCCGAAACAGAAATCTCGACCTCCGTCACTCCCTCGGGAAGAGCGACGGACCGCGGCAGGCGCACGGCCTGACTGGTGTTATTCCGGAAAAGCGTCGCCCGGACCACGTGCCTCTCCTTACATATACCATTAGTATATGTGTCTGTTCGTTTGAGGTCAACCCCCAGGGTGTGTGGCCTCCCGGCAATTTTCACGAAAATTGTCAAAATCCAGTCACGGAGAATCAGCTAGAAATTTCCACAAGGGCGGGTCGATCGGTTAGGCTGACGCCGCCCATGAGGAGGGTCTGTCTTCAGTCGCACCGGTCGGATCAGGGTCTTGTCGAACGTGATTGCGCCCGCCCTGTGTTTGAGGGGGCGGCGATGCAAGTGATCCGCCATGCGCCGGACGGTTGCCCCGCGCTTGTCCTCAACGCGGATTTCCGGCCCCTCTCCTATTTTCCGTTGTCGCTGTGGTCGTGGCAGGACACGCTAAAAGCCGTTTTCCTCGACCGCGTCGATGTCGTCGCGCAGTACGATACGGTCGTGCGCTCGTCGAATTTTCAGATGCAGCTGCCTTCGGTCGTCAGCCTCAAGAAATACGTCAATCACGCGCGCCGCCCGGCCTTCACGCGGTTCAACGTGTTCCTGCGCGACGGCTTCACCTGCCAGTATTGCGGATCGGGCGAACGCGACGCCCTGACCTTCGACCATGTAACGCCGCGCTCCAAGGGCGGGCGCACGACGTGGGAGAATATCGTCGCGGCCTGTTCGTCCTGCAATCTCAGAAAAGGCGGGCGCCTGCCGGCGCAAGCGAAGATGTTCCCGGCGAAGAAGCCCGTGCGCCCGTCGATGTTCGAACTTAACGAGCGCGGCCGCGCCTTCCCGCCCAATTACCTGCACCAGAGCTGGCAGGACTTTCTCTATTGGGACTCGGTGCTGGAACCTTAAATTTCGGGGCGTTGTTCCCGCGCGTTCGGCGCGTTACCCTCCGCTCGATCAAGTCCTTGAGGAGGGAAGTTCATGGACCGCGAAGCCGCCCCGCCCGCCGCTAACACGCCCGCCGCTAACACGCCCGCCGCCAACCCATTCGCCGCGATCACGCGCCGGAAGACCTTGTCCCTTCTCGGCTGCGGCTGTGCGGCCGCCGCAGCGACCGCCTGCACTTATAACGAAGAGCTCGGCCGCAGCCAGTTGGTCTTCGTCTCGTCCGGTCAGATGGCGCAGCTTGCTTCCTCGGCATGGAGCGACCTCAAGAAGCAGCAAAGGGTGACGAGCGATCCCAAATATGTCTCCCGCGTCCGGCGCGTCGCGCCGAAAATCATCACCGCATCGGGCGGCAATCCGTCCGAATGGGAGGTGCAGGTCTTCGCCTCGAAAGACCTCAACGCCTTCGCGCTGCCGGGCGGCAAGATCGGCTTTTATACGGGCATTCTCGATCTCATGGAAAACGACGCGCAGATCGCGGCCGTCATGGGACACGAAGTCGCGCATGTAAATTACAATCATTCGGGCGAGCGTTATTCGCAGCAGGTCGGGTCAAGCGTCGCTATCTCGGCCGCGCAAGCCGCGATCGGCACAGGCAGCCAGACCGGACAACTCGCGATGGGCGCGCTCGGCCTCGGCGCACAGGTCGGCCTTCTCCTGCCCTTCTCGCGCAAGCACGAGCTCGAAGCCGACAAGTTTGGCCTGCGCTACATGCACCGCGCCGGGTACGACCCGAACGAGGCGCTGAAATTCTGGCGGAAGATGGCGGCGCAAAAACAAGGCTC
>CAZNXR010000389.1:0-2751 GCA_964576815.1 uncultured Caulobacterales bacterium
CGCGCCGCGCTCCAGCCCGAGCGTCGTGTAGAAGTCCTGCGCCATCGCCGCCCCGGTGAGGAAGTTGCAGCGGGTAGGTTGCAGGTTGAGGCGCGCCGCCTACAACCCACTACCTACAATCTGCAACCTCACTACTCTTTCTTGTCGCCGTCGACTTCTTCAAAGTCCGCATCGACGACTTTTTCATCGCCCGGGGCCGCTTCGCCGTCAGCGGCGCCCGCGCCTTGCGCCTTGTACATCGCCTCGCCGAGCTTCATCGCGGCGGTGAGCATCGTCTGCGTGTCGGCGCTGATCTTAGCCGCATCCGCGTTTTCATCGCCCAGCGTCTCGCGCAACGCCGCCACCGCGTCCTCGATCGCCTTTTTCTCATCGGCCGAGATCTTTTCGCCGTAATCTGCAAGCGCCTTTTCGGTCTGGTGGATTGCGCTTTCGCCCTGGTTCTTCGCCTCGACGCGGGCGCGTTTGGCCTTGTCTTCTTCGGCGTGGCTTTCGGCGTCCTTCACCATATTCTCGATATCGGCGTCGGAGAGGCCTCCGCTGGCCTGGATGCGGATCGACTGCTCCTTCGCCGTCGCCTTGTCTTTCGCCGAGACGTGCACGATGCCGTTGGCGTCGATGTCGAACGTCACTTCAACTTGCGGCACGCCGCGAGGGCTTGGAGGGATGCCGACGAGATCGAACTGGCCGAGCAGCTTGTTGTCCGCCGCCATTTGACGCTCGCCCTGGAAGACGCGGATCGTCACCGCCGATTGATTGTCTTCCGCGGTCGAGAAGGTCTGCGATTTCTTCGTAGGGATCGTAGTGTTGCGCTCAATGAGGCGAGTGAAAACGCCGCCGAGCGTTTCGATGCCGAGCGAAAGCGGCGTTACGTCGAGAAGGAGCACGTCCTTGACGTCGCCCTGCAGGACGCCCGCCTGGATGGCGGCGCCGAGGGCGACGACTTCATCCGGATTGACGCCCTTGTGCGGCTCCTTGCCGAAAAAGGCCTTCACCGTCTCCTGCACTTTCGGCATCCGCGTCATGCCGCCGACGAGGATGACTTCCTCGATGTCGCCCGCTGTGAGTCCGGCGTCCTTGAGGGCCGCGCGGCAGGGCTCGACCGTTTTCTTGATGAGATCCTCGACGAGGCTTTCAAGCTTGGCGCGGCTGAGCTTCATCGTCAGGTGTTTCGGCCCGGTCTGGTCCGCGGTGATGAAAGGGAGATTCACCTCATACTGCGCGGTCGTCGACAGCTCCTTCTTCGCCTTTTCGGCCTCTTCCTTCAGGCGCTGGAGCGCGAGCTTGTCTTTCCTGAGGTCAATACCTTGGTCTTTCTTGAACTCGTCGGCGAAATAGTCGACGAGGCGCATGTCGAAATCCTCCCCGCCGAGGAAGGTGTCGCCGTTCGTCGCCAGCACTTCAAAGACGCCGTCGCCGATTTCGAGGACCGAAATATCGAAGGTGCCGCCGCCAAGGTCGTAGACGGCGATCTTCTTGCCCTCTTTCTTCTCGAGACCGTAGGCGAGCGCCGCCGCGGTCGGCTCGTTGATGATCCTGAGGACCTCAAGACCCGCGATCTTGCCGGCGTCCTTGGTCGCCTGACGCTGGGCGTCGTTGAAATAGGCGGGAACGGTGATGACGGCCTGCGTGACCGGCTCGCCCAGATAGGCTTCCGCCGTCTCTTTCATTTTCTGGAGAATGAAGGCCGAGATTTGCGACGGGGCGTATTTTTCGCCGCGGCTCTCGACCCAGGCGTCGCCGTTCGGCGCCTTTGAAATCTTGTAGGGGACAAGGCCGATGTCCTTGGCGACCATCGGGTCGGAGAACGGGCGCCCGATCAGCCGCTTGATCGCGAAAAAGGTGTTTTCAGGGTTCGTCACCGCCTGGCGCTTGGCCGGCTGGCCGACGATCCGCTCGCCGTCCGCGGTGAAGGCGACGACCGAAGGGGTGGTGCGCGCGCCCTCGGCGTTTTCGATGACCTTCGGCTGCTTGCCTTCCATGACCGCGACGCAGCTGTTCGTCGTGCCGAGGTCGATGCCGATTACCTTGCCCATCTTCTAGCTCTCCTTGCCGGCGGTTCGTTCCGAGGGAGGGTGGGCCTTTTCCAGCGCCCCGATCCTCCGCGCCCCGAAAGCGCGAGAACGACCCCCTTTTTCTTGCCTAAGCGGTTAAACAGGACGGCCCGGGGAAAGCCCCGAACCCTTCGGGCGGCATATAGGCAGGGGTCTTTGGGCTCGCAACCCGCACGCGCGACGACAGGGGCATAATTCACGCGGGAGGCGCAGAAGGACAGGACCGCGCGCCGGCAGATCCCAATCACCCCGGGGCCGGCTCTTCTTCTCGCCATCGTTTATTGCCGGTAACGGTCGAGACATGCTCCTTACAGACCGGGTTTTTGGCCTACCGGGGTTTTCAGGAGCAGTTTATGATCATTCGTCGCCGTGCGCCGCGCGCGCTTGTCGCCGCGCTTTTCCAGTCGTCCGCGCTCCTCGCCTCCGCCTCCGCGCAGGAGGGCGCCGACAACATTACCGTCACGGCGCAAAAGCGCGAACAAGACCTGCAGGACGTGCCGCTCTCGATCGACGTCCTTCGGGACGCCGAACTGGACAACATCCGCGCCGGCGGTCGCGACATTCTTTTCCTCGCAGGCCGCAGTCCGAGCCTCTACGCCGAGGCGTCGTCGGGCCGGACCTTTCCGCGCTTCTACATCCGCGGACTCGGCAATACCGACTTCGACCTCAACGCCAACCAGCCGGTCAGCCTCGTCTATGA
>CAZNXR010000390.1:0-2739 GCA_964576815.1 uncultured Caulobacterales bacterium
CGCGAAGGGGAGCGTTTCGTCGCCTGGCTGTCGAAGAAGACGGGCAGGCGATATCGCCTGCCGACCGAGGCCGAGTGGGAATACGCCGCGCGCGGCGGCAGCCAGTCCGCTTATTGGTGGGGCGATCGGTATGAATCGGGCAAGGCGGCGACCGGCGCGCCTGCCGCGGTCGGAACGCACGCCGCCAACGGCTTCGGCCTCCACGACGTGACGGGGAACGCCCGCGAATGGGTCGCGGACTGCTACGTCAACAACTACGTCAACGCGCCGGATGACGGCCGCGCTGTCACGGAAGGCGACTGCGGCAAGCGCGTGGTGCGCGGCGGCGCCTGGTCAAATCCGCCATCTGACCTCCGCATCGCCAACCGTAGCCGCATCGACGCCGGCGTGCGCGCCCAATATATGGGTCTTCGCGTCGCGGCGGACCTGAACTAGGCCCTGCCATCTCGGCTTGCGCCCCGCGCCGTCATCTGCCATTCCCGGCGGCGAATTAAGCGGGCGCGAGATGCCCTTTCGCGCCGGAACATGGGAGTAGACGATGGCCGTTGACGGAAAGTGGAACCTCAAGATCAAGACGCCGATGGGCGAACAGGGCGGCGTGCTCGAGCTCAAGGCTGACGGCGCTGCGCTGACGGGGGCGATGTCCGGCAATATGGGCTCCGTCGCGATCGAGAACGGCTCGGTCGCCGGCGACGCGGTCAAATGGTCCGCCAAGGTCACTTCGCCGATGCCGATCCAGCTCGATTTCGACGGCAAGGTCGAAGGCGACGCGATCAGCGGCAGCGTCAAGCTCGGCGCCTTCGGCACCTCTACCTTCTCCGGTACGCGGGCCTGAGGCCAGCCGATGAAACGGATCGTCGCTGCGCTGGCGCTTGCGCTCGCCGCGTCCTGCGGCGGCGGTCCGAAAACGGCTGATGCGCCGGCGGCGGATGCAGCCGCAATGCCGGCCGGCATAGACAGTCTGGCGGAGCGCTTCGTGAAGCTCGCGCTGGCGCTCGGCCGGCACGACGCCAATTATGTCGACGCCTATACCGGCCCGCCCGAATGGGCCGAAGCCGCCAAGGCGGAGAACCTTCCCCTCGATACGCTGAAGACCGAGGCCGAAGCGATCCTTGCGGCGCTCGACGAGCTTTCGCGCGACGGCGCCGATCCGCGCGAGGCGGGGCTCAAAGGGATGACGACGGCGGCGCTGGCGCGCATCCGGATGGCGATGGGCGAGAAGCTGTCCTTCAATGAGGAAGCGCGCCTGCTTTACGGCGTCGAGCCGCGCAGCTACACCCTTGCGGAATTCGACGCCGCGCTCTCCGCAATTGACGCGCTGCTGGCGGGCGAGGGGACGCTGGCCGAGCGGTTCAACGCGTTCCGCGCATTGGTCGCCATTCCCGCCGACAAGCTGAGGCCCGTGTTCGACGCGGCGATCGCCGAATGCAAGCGGCGGACGGTGGAGCATTACGCCTTGCCGCCGACCGAGAAGTTCACCTTGCGGTTCGTCACCGACAAGCCGTGGAGCGGGTACAACTGGTATCAAGGCGATTTCGAGAGCGTCATCGAGATCAATACCAGCCAGCCGATCTATCTCGACCGCGCGGTCGATCTCGGCTGCCACGAAGGCTATCCCGGCCACCATGTCTGGAACCTGATGGTCGACGGGGCGCTCCGCCGTGGCGAGGGCTGGGTGGAGTTTTCGATCCTTCCCCTGTTCAGCCCGCAGGCGCTGATCGGCGAGGGCTCGGCGAATTACGGGATCGAGCTGGCGTTTTCCGAGGAAGAAAAGCTCGCCTTCGAACGCGACGTTCTTTTCCCGCTCGCCGGGGCCGATCCGGCGCTCGCCGGCAAACTGCAAGCGCTGGCGAAGCTCCGGCGCGACCTTTCGCACGCCGACAATTACGTCGCGCGCGAATATCTCGAAGGCCGCATCGACCGCGCCGCCGCCGCCGCGCTGATCGAGAAGTACAAGCTGGAGACCCCGGCGCTCGCCGCCCGCCGTATCGACTTCATCGACACCTACCGGGCCTATGTCATCAACTACAATATCGGCCGGGACCTCGTCGCCGCTTACGTCGAGCGCGCGACGGCGACGGACGCCGATCCCTGGGACGCGTTCGAGGCCGTATTGATATCTCCCGACGCCCTCGGCGTCCTAGCCTCGCAATAGCGCGTCATGCAGATCCGGCGCGCGATCCAGATGGCCCATCGATGGCTAGGCCTGATCCTTGCGGCGCAGGTGCTTCTGTGGATGGCGAGCGGCGTCGTCATGAGCTGGTTTCCGATCGAACAGGTGCGCGGCGAGACGGCGGCCTCGATCGCCGCGCCGGTCGAACTCGCCGCGAAGAACTACTTCCCGCCCGGCGGCGTCATCGCCGACAGCGCGCATGCGACCGAGGTGCGGCTGAAATCATGGCAGGGCCGCACCGTCTATGTCGTGACCACGGAGGACGGGCGCGCGCTCTTCGACGCGGACAGCGGCGCCAAACTGTCGCCGCTGGCGCAGGATCTGGCGCGCAAGGTCGCCGAATCCGATTTCAGGGGCGAGGGGGAGCTTGAGCGCGTCACGCTGATGAACAATCCGCCTGCGGAGTACCGCGGTCCGCGCCCCGTCTGGCGCGCGGAGTTCTCCGACGCGGACAAGACAAGGCTCTATATCTCGCCCGAGACCGGCGATGTTCTCGCGCGGCGCAATCGCATTTGGCGCCTCTACGATTTCTTCTGGATGCTGCACATCATGGACTATGAGGAGCG
>CAZNXR010000391.1:0-2733 GCA_964576815.1 uncultured Caulobacterales bacterium
GCGGGCTCTCAAGCTTTCTCATTACGACAGCTGAGGGTCATTTTCTGCTCGACGGCGGCCTGACGGAAAACGCCGATCTCATCGCGCGCAATATCGAATCGCTCGGGTACGAGCTTCGCGATGTGAAATTCCTACTCAACAGCCACGCGCATTTCGATCATTCCGGCGGGCTCGCGGCCTTGAAGAAACTGACCGGCGCGACAATGGTCGCCAGCGACGGCGACAAGATGGCGCTGGAATCAGGCCTTGTCCCGGGGGCGGAGGATGACCCGAATTTCGCAGCGCCGCCGGTGAAGGTCGATCGCCTCATCGGCGACGGCGAGGCCCTCATTCTCGGCGGCGTTGCCATTACAGCACGGATCACACCCGGGCATACGCGCGGCTGCACCTCGTGGACGATGACGGCCGACGGGCGGGACATTCTCTTTTTTTGCAGCGCGACGGTCGCCGCCAACCGGCTCGTAAATCCGCCTCAATATGAAGGGGTCGTCGCGGATTACCGCGCCACTTTCGAAAAGACGCGCAGCTGGCGGCCCGACGTTTTCCTCGCCAATCACCCGGAGTTTTTCGGTATGGAGGAACGCCGCGCTCGGCAGATCGCCGGCGACGACGACGCATTTGTCGATGCCGATGCATTCCATAGGTTGATGGTGAAACTTGAAGCCGCTTTTGAGAAGGCGCTCGTTGAACAAACTGCGGCGGCTTCTGGAGAATGAGCGCACGCCGCTCGCCGCTATTGATGGGCGTGGTTAACGTCACGCCGGACTCTTTCTCGGACGGAGGCGTATTCCTCGACCCCTCCCACGCAATCGATCACGCGCTGAAGCTAATTGATGACGGCGCATCGATCATCGACATCGGCGGGGAATCGACGCGTCCGGGCAGTGTTCCCGTCGATGAGGCGACTGAGCGGTCGCGAATACTTCCTGTCATCCGCGGGCTCGCCAGCCAGACAGCGGCGGCGATTTCTATCGACACGCGCAAACCCTCCGTCGCCCTCGCTGCGGTCGAAGTCGGCGCTTCGATCTGGAACGACGTATCGGCGCTGTCATACGCGCCGGAGAGTCTTGCAGCGGCCGCGTCGTTGTCGTGCCGCATCGTACTGATGCATGCCCAAGGCGATCCCAAGACCATGCAGGACGATCCGAAATACGACGATGTCGTCGCGCAAGTGAGAACTTTTCTTGCTGCGCGCGCATCGGCCGCGGAAGCGGCGGGCATAAATCGGGAGCGCCTGATTCTGGATCCGGGCATCGGATTTGGAAAGGCGCCCGCGCATAATCTGGCGTTGATCGACGGCATTCCGGCGATCGCCGGGCTTGGCTTTCCGGTTCTGCTGGGCGCATCGCGCAAGCGCTTCATTGCAGCGCTCGACCGGCAGGGCGCCGCTTCCGCGCGCCTTGGGGGCTCGATCGCCGCGGCGCTCATGGGCGCCGCCCGCGGCGCCGCAATCCTGAGGGTCCACGATGTCGCCGCAACACGGCAGGCCCTTGCGGTCCATACTGCCTTGGAATTGATCGCTTTATCGCGTTAAGGCATTTTTTTCGCGCTCGTCTGCTATAAGGGGCGCAAGAGCTAGGGTGACACCATGCGCGGAGATGAGGCCAGCGGCCCGGACTTGTCGGCTTTGAAGGCCGAACGCAAGATTTTCGGCACCGACGGCGTGCGCGGCCTTGCGAACGCGGGCGCGATGACGCCGGAAAACATCTTGAAGCTCGGCATGGCGGTCGGCCGTCATTTTCGGAACGGCGCGCACAGGCACCGGGTCGTCATCGGAAAAGACACGCGCCTTTCGGGCTACATGATCGAGCCTGCCTTGACGGCGGGCTTTGCAGCCTCAGGCATGGACGTTTTCTTGCTCGGTCCGCTGCCCACGCCGGCTATGGCGATGCTCACGCGGTCGCTGCGCGCCGATCTCGGCGTGATGATTTCAGCGTCGCACAATCCGTACCATGACAACGGCGTTAAATTCTTCGGCCCTGACGGCTACAAACTTTCGGACACGGCCGAACTTGAGATTGAGCGGCTGATGACTGAAAGCACGGACGGCGCGCTTGCCGCTTCGGCCGACCTTGGCCGCGTCAAGCGAATTGACGACGCGGGCGCCCGCTATATCGAATTTGCAAAGAATGCGTTTCCACGCGGGCTTTCCCTTGATGGCCTGAGGGTTGTTATCGACTGCGCGAACGGCGCCGCTTACAAGGTTGCGCCCACGGCGCTCTGGGAGCTTGGCGCCGATGTGAAGTCGATCGGCGTCGAACCCGATGGTTTCAACATCAACCAGGACCGCGGCTCCACCGCGACGAAAGCGCTGCAGCAGGCGGTTATCGATTATCGCGCCGACCTCGGCGTCGCGCTGGACGGCGACGCTGACCGTGTGGCGATGGTTGATGAAAAAGGCCGCCTTGTCGAAGGGGACCAAGTTCTCGCGCTGATCGCAAGATTTCTGAATTCCCGCGGCAAGCTTAAGGGCGCCTCCGTGGTCTCCACCGTCTTGGCGAATTTCGGGCTCGAACGCTATTTGGACGGCCTCGGATTGAAGCTAGAGCGAACCAAGGTCGGCGACCGCTATGTCGTCGAGGCGATGCGGGCGAAGGGCGCCAATGTCGGCGGCGAACCGTCCGGGCATATCATACTCTCGGATTATTCGACCACCGGAGACGGCCTCGTCACGGCGTTGCAGGCGCTCGCCGTCATCGCGGGCGAGAAGGTGAAGGCGAGCGACGCCTTGTC
>CAZNXR010000392.1:0-2721 GCA_964576815.1 uncultured Caulobacterales bacterium
AGAGGCGCCGCGCTTCGCCCGCCGGCGGCGCAACCGGACGCTCGACCTGTTCGAATTCGACGCCGCTGACACCGAGGATCTCCGCATGAGCGTTCATGCGCTTGATTAGTTCTTGTGCGGCGCGGGTGTAATCATCGGCGTTCGGCGCACCGGAGTGGAACTTGAACCGCTCGACGTCGCTGTCGACCGCGACGCCCTCCATGAACGACACGCCCTTGCCTTTGATCGTGTGCGCGATGATCGCGCTCGGGCGCTTGTCGAGGCTCGCGGCCTCGATCGCCGCGGCGATCGCATGATGATCGTGGCCGTCGATTTCGGCGACGCTCCAACCGAACGCTTCGAATTTGGCGACAAGGTCGCCAAGGCTCGACGTTCGCTCTACGGAATAATCCGACTGGATCTTGTTATTGTCGACGATGACCGTAATTTCTCCGTAAGCGTGATTGGCCGCCGAGATAAGCGACTCCCAGATCTGCCCCTCTTGCAGTTCGCCGTCGCCGGTCATGACGAAAATACGCGACGGGCGGCCTTTACGGCGGCGTGCGAACGCCATTCCCTTCGCTTTCGAAACGCCCATGCCGAGCGAACCGGTGTTGGCGGCGCACCCTTCGATGTGAACGTCAGGATGCCCTGGCAACCCGCCGAGGCGGCGCAGTTTGTGGATTTTCTCGAAGGGAAGTCGTCCGCACGCGATCAACACGGCGTAAAGGCCGGGCGCGTCATGGCCTTTCGACGAGAAGTAGATGTCGTCATCGCCCAGAATATCGAGATAAAGGCTCGACACTATATCGAGGCTCGAGAAACTTGATCCGATATGACCGGAACCCGCGTTCGCGATCATATAGAGAGCGTTCAGCCGCGCCATCTCGGCGAACAGCGCGGCGCGGGCCGGGCGGTCGGCGTTCGCGTTCCGCACGCGGTCGAATTCCGGCTTGCCGATGAAGTAGAGCGTGCCGCTGACGGCTTCGGTGACAAGATCGCCCATTGGATCTCCCTGCAAACTTGGCGTTGTGAAGCGCTTACCGCCGCACACCGCCGGAATAGGAATTGCTCTCCCATGTGGGATGCGTTTCGGGGATGAAGACCAAATGCATCTGCCACAAGGCGAAATCGCCCGGGCGAAACAAAGGGTCGCAGACATCGACGCAGCGAAAACCGAGTGATTTCATGTGCAACGACATCTCGTCGAACGTCAGATTTCGACCGCCGACGAAATTCAGTTTGAAATTGTAGACTTCCATCATAATGACGGAGGCCCGTTTCAACGTCTCTTGCGCTCCCGCCAGGATGTCGAGTTCGACGCCGTGGGTGTCAAATTTCAAAAAATAGGGCGCAGGCATCGCGTTCTCGCGCACGAGCGTATCGATGCGGCGGATGCGGACGGATTTCGCGCCCGCCGCGGCGTCATCGGCGAGCGCGCCGCCGACGTCGTTCGTCTTGGTGAAGTAACCGTCGCGATCCTCGCCGCCGGCGCCGCAAACGACATGCTTTACGCCGGCATGACGTTTCGCGAGCTCGCGCCAACCGGGCTCGAAGGACGGGTCCATGTCGATTAGCAACGCTTCAAGGGCCGGCCAGGTTTTCTTGAAGAACGGCAAATCGTCGCCGCGACCGGCGCCGATGTTGATGAGGCTTCCGACTTCAAGCCGGCGCAGCGCAATGCGCTTGAAAACGGATTCAAGATCCGTCGCGCGCTGCAATTTCTCCTGGATCATGTCTTCGCCTTGCGTCCGATGGACATTTTTCGACTTTCGTGAGCGCTGGTATGCGGAAAAGATCGGCGCCGCCTGCAGCGATCCGCTCAGGTCCGTCAGAAACTTACCGGCGGAGCTCCTTGTTGCAGATCGACGTCTAGCGTTTGCGGCGCCTAGCCACAAGCTTGGAGGCGCGCGCCGATTGGCGTGAGAGATCAACACGCGTCGGCCCCGTTACTGGTCGCTGCGGGATCGACGACGCAGATTGCGCCTGCGAACCCTCTTCGACCGGAACCGATTCAGCTTGGCGCATTCTGGCGCTTCTTCGAAGCCGTCTGCTGCGCCTCGCTTTGCACGAACGACATCAGGTCAATCTGACAATTGCATGCGGCCCCCCTGCGGCGCCGTGCGATCTAAAACCGAAAACGCTTGGCGAGCGCAAGCTTGGCGAGATCTTCGCTTAACCGCTTAAGGGTCGCGCGCTGCTGCTCGCCTTCGACGCCGGTCGCTGCGGCGGCCGCCTCAAGCGATGACACGCGCGCCTTTATGTCCTCGGCGGTGAAGTCCGCCCATTCCACCGCCAGCGGTTCAAATCGTTGGGACAAGGATTTGAGATCGGCGCCGAACGCGGCGTTTTGCGACGACAAGTGCTGGAAGCGCGCGTCGCCATCGCCGACCATGTGTTCGAATTGCGCCGTCAGCGCGTCGAGGCGTTTGTGGATTGCAGTCAACCGGACGGTTTGTTGATTAAGTCCCGCTTCGGCTTCCGCCGACTCTTTCTCAATATGCGCTGTAAGCGCTTCAACTCGCTGGCTGAGTTTCGCCATCCGATCATCGCTTTCTGCGATCCGCGCTTTCATCGTTTCCAACATGCCGGTCAACGCGTCCTTCTGTTGTGAGAGTTCGTCAGCCCTGCGATCGGCTTTGACCGCTCTTGCTTCCTGATCGGCGCGATCGACGAGCAAAGACCCAAGGAGCGCCCCGGCCGCGACGATGTCCGTGGGATCGTCAGGTCGGCTCGCGCGTT
>CAZNXR010000393.1:0-2700 GCA_964576815.1 uncultured Caulobacterales bacterium
GATGACGTCGTCGCGTTCGGGGCTTGTCGAGACGAGGGCGACCGGCGTTTCGATGAGCTCCTCGATGCGGCGCACATATTTGACCGCTTCCGCCGGAAGCTGCGCCCACGAGCGCGCGCCGACGGTCGAGCCCTTCCAACCTTCAAAGGTCTCATAAACCGGCTTCAGTCGCGCCTGCGCGTCGAGCCCGGCGTGCAGGTAGTCGAACCGCTGGCCGTCCAACTCATACCCGACGCAGACTTTCAGCGTGTCGAACGTGTCGAGCACGTCGAGCTTCGTCAGCGCAATGCCGTCGACGCCCGCCACTTTAAGCGACTGGCGCACGAGCGCGGCGTCGAACCAGCCGCAGCGGCGTTTCCTGCCCGTAACGGTGCCAAACTCCGCCCCGCGCGCGCCGATCTTCTCGCCGGTTGCGTCGGTCAATTCGGTCGGGAACGGCCCCTCTCCGACGCGCGTCGTGTAGGCCTTGACGATGCCGAGCACGTAGCCGACCGCGCGCGGCCCGAGCCCCGAGCCCGTCGCCGCTTGTCCTGCGACCGTGTTCGACGAGGTGACATAAGGATAGGTTCCGTGATCGACGTCGAGGAGGACGCCCTGCGCGCCTTCAAAGAGGATGCGTTTGCGGGCTTTGCGCGCCTCATCAAGGATGCGCCAGACCGGGCGGATGAACGGCGTCACCTTCGGCGCGACATCCCTCAGCATGCCGACGATCGCGCCCGCATCCGCTTCCGGCGCGCCAAGGCCGCGGCGGAGCGCGTTGTGGTGGACAAGAAGATTCTCGACCTTCTCGCGCAGCGTCTCCAGGTGCAGCAGATCGACCGCGCGGAGCGCCGGCCTGCGCGATCTTCATAAGCGGGGCCGATGCCGCGCTTCGTCGTGCCGATTTTGACGCCGGCGGCCGCGCCCTCGCGCATCGCGTCAAGTTCGGCGTGCAGGGGCAGGATCAGCGTCGCGTTATCGGCGACCGCAAGGCTTTCCGGCGTGATCGTCAGCCCCTGCGCGGTGAGGCGCGCAATCTCCGCGACGAGCGCGAAGGGATCGACGACGACGCCGGAGCCGATCACGCCGAGCTTGCCCTCGCGAACGACGCCCGACGGCAGCAGCGACAGCTTGTAGACGGCGCCGTCGATGACGAGCGTGTGGCCGGCGTTGTGCCCGCCCTGGAAGCGCACGACGATATCGGCGCGCGCCGACAGCCAGTCGACGATCTTGCCCTTGCCCTCGTCGCCCCACTGCACGCCGATGACCGCGACGTCGCCCATGCGCAAACCTGTCTTGATGCTGAAATCGGGCCGCACCATAGGGCGGGCCGCCCGGGCGTCAATGCGCGCGCCGCAGCGCGCAAAAGATCCTCGGACGAAGAATTGAGGCATGGCTCCGTTCGGTTTGTCTTACCCACGGCGCCGCCGGTCGCGCCGCCCTTTGCGCAGGCCCGCCGGCAGGCGTTAACTGGGAAAAAATGGAGGGTCTTATGAAACGACTGTTGATCGCCGCCGCCTTGACGCTCGCCGCTGCGCCGGCGACGGCGCAGGGGAAAAAGCCCTGCACCGATCCCGTCTTCGACGATTTCGACTTCTGGGTCGGCGACTGGGACGTGACCGGCGCCGACGGCAAATTCGCCGGGACGAATTCGATCACGAAGGAAGAATATGGTTGCCTGCTTGTCGAGCGCTGGACGAGCGCCGGCGGGATCACCGGGCAGAGCTTTAATTTTGTCGATCTCGCCGCCGGGAAATGGCGCCAGGTCTGGGTCTCGGCCGGCGCGACGATCGATTATTCGGGCGGGCTCGACGACAAGGGCGCGATGGTCCTTGACGGCGTCATCGGCTATCCGCCGGGCGCGACGCCGGGAAGCGCGAAATTCCGCGGATCCTGGACGCCGAACGCGGACGGAACCGTCACCCAGCATTTCCAGCAATATGATCCGACCAAGGATGAATGGTCGGACTGGTTCGTCGGAACCTACAAGCGGCGGAAGGCGGCCGAGTGAAGAACGCTGAAGTTCCCCCGCCGGTCACGTTCCGCGCGCCGCTCAGCGAACGTCTCGGCGTCGCCGCGGCCGCGCTTCTCCTGATCGCGCTTGCGCTCGCCGGCATTGCAGGCGCGGCGGCGCTCTACGCCTCGAGCGCCGTCACCGCCCTCGTTCTTGCGGCGGCGGCGTTGACGATCGGCTCGCTCGCAGGGCTGGTTTCGCGCGAGGCCGTCTCGCGCTGGCGGCTCAACGCCGCCATTTACGCCGGTAAGCTCACAGGCTTCCTGCCAAGACGGCGCGGTTTCGTCATCGGCGCGCGGGAGGAATTGTCGGTTTCTCTGCAAGAGATCGACCGTATCGAAACGCGCGAGGAGATTTTCTCTTCTCTCGGCGTGACGACCGGCCAGCGCGCCTATGAGCTGGCGCTGAAGGATGGAAGGCGGATCTTCCTCGGCGCCGACCGCGACATGCTCCCCGCCCGCTTCCGACGCATCGTCGAGGGCGTGGCCGCGCGCACGCATGCGCCGATCGTCGATCGCGGCATGGTCGACGGCGACCCCGGCTTCATGCTCGTCGCCGGCGTGAAGGTTCCGGACTGGACCGCGCCGCCGCTCGCGCAGGCCGATGCTGCGCGCCGGACCATGGCGCGCAACCGCACGCCCGTCTTGCTGCTGATCGCGGCGGCGTTTGTCATCCTTGCACGGATGATCGGCGATTGACGAACGCCG
>CAZNXR010000394.1:0-2696 GCA_964576815.1 uncultured Caulobacterales bacterium
AGCGGTCCTTGAACGCGGAATAGGAAAGCGCAAAACCGTTATTGAAGCCGCCGGCAAGGCTTTCGTCATAGCCGTCCTGCCGAAAGCTGAACCAGGTGAACTCGGCGCCGGGCGTAAGGGTGAAGTCTCCGACCGGCACGCTGACCGACGCGGCCGCGGAGAAACCGTAGTTCCGGGTGTCGAACGCGCCGAGAAGATCGTCCGAGACGAGCCGTTGCCGCAATTGCGCCGACTGAATCTGGGTGGGCGGCGGCGCGGGGTTACTGACATCGATCACATAATTTGCATCGCGCGCGGCGGCGAAAGTCCGTTCGATTTCGCCCTGCCCAACCCCGTAGAATCCGCCCGCCGCGAGATCGAGCGTCAGATCGCCGCTGAGCGGAACGGCGACGACGGCGAAGAGCGCGCCGGTGAAATTGCGCTCGCGAAACCGGTTGGCGCCGCCGCTGGAGGCCGTCCCGTCGAAATCGCCGCGCGCCCGGCTGTAGGATAGCGACGCGGATACCGCGACGTTTTCTGCGAATTCGGCCGTCACGCCGCCCTGGCCCCAGAGCGCGCGGCCTTCAAATCCGCTCTCAAGCGCGGTCGCGTCGCGGTCGATATCGGTGTAGCCGCCGCGAAAATCGAGAAAGGTCGCAACGCCGAAGGGACCGACCCCGGCTGCATCCGCGATAACGCCGAGCCCCTGGTCGTTGCTCGCGAGCCTGATATAGCCTTCGTCGCCAGAAGCATTGCGCTCGCTTTTCTTTTTCCGCTTCTTTTCCTTCTTCGACTGGTCGCGCGCGGAAGAAAGGCTCGATACGCTGCGTCCCGACGCCGAGCTTGATCCTCCGGCGAAGCCGCCGGACGTCGAGGTGTTTCCGTTTGTATTGACGCGCGCCGTCACGCCCTGACAGAAGCCGTTGAGGCCGGCGCCGAAATTCCCCGCCGCGAAGCGATTGATCGAAACGAACTGAACGCCGGTGTCCAGCAGGAAGTCATAGATTTCCTGTTCGTTCAGCCCATCGGCGACTGCAGGGTCAAGGATCACGTTATCGCTGCGCCGGACGATGAAGTTTCGTCCGGTCCCGTCCGACACCGTGACCGAAGGATCGAAAGTAGTAGTCGTCACGGCGGTTTCGCCGTTCGTGATGTCGATCTGGTCGGGAGGCCCGCCCATGCCGTCGATGAATTGCCAGCGATCCGTAAACCGCGCCACGCCGGCGCCAAGCAAGCCGCAATTGAAGGTGTCGGCGCCGACCGTCACGGGCGCCAGCGCCTGATTTATCGCATCCGAGAGCGATTGCGCCGCCGCCTGACCGCAAGCCAGCGCAAGTCCGGCGCATGAAAGCGCCAGCAGGGATTTCGTCATCACCGTTCTCCCGCCGGGTCCGCCGTTTCCGGGGCCCCTTCCAATGCGCAAATAAACGCCCCGAACCCAATAGAGTCAAACGGCTATGGCCGAACCCGTCATTTTGCGCCGGTCTTGGCGATCAGAGAAGGCGCCGAAGCGGCGAAGGGCGCGAGAGGAGCTGCGCTCGCTCCGCCCATGCGCTTTTCGAGGCGCCCCTCAAACCATTTGATGATGCGCCGCCAAAGCTCGTCTTTGAGCACTTCGCCTTCA
Source organism: uncultured Caulobacterales bacterium (assembly GCA_964576815.1). Classification (GTDB taxonomy): domain Bacteria; phylum Pseudomonadota; class Alphaproteobacteria; order Caulobacterales; family Parvularculaceae; genus Amphiplicatus. The sequence continues at coordinate 1,604 of CAZNXR010000394.1, forward strand.
TCGTCATGGTCGAGATTGGGGTTGTCGTTGATCTCGATCACGAAAACGCCGCGCTCGTTTTCCTTGAGGTCGATGCCGTAAAGCCCATCGCCGATAAGGCGCGCCGCGCGAACCGCCGTTTCGATCACGGTCTTGGGCGCGCTGTCGACGGCGACGGTGCTGACGCCGCCGAAGGAAAGGCCGCCGTCCTTGGCTTGCTTGGCGATCTGCCAGTGGCCTCGCGCCATCTTGTATTGCGAGGCGAATAGCGGCTCGCCGCCGAGCACGCCGACACGCCAATCGAACTGGGTCGGCATATATTCCTGCGCGAGGATCAGCGCCGTGTCGTCGAAGAGTTTCTTCGCCGTCGACTGAAAGTCCTCGAGGGTCGCGACTTTGTGCACCGAGCGGGAGAACGATCCGTCGGGCGCCTTCAGCACGACCGGCGAACCGAGGCGCGCCATCACATCGGCGAAGCTCGCCTTCTCATCGAGGATCTCGGTTTTCGGCGCAGGGATTCGCGCGTTGTCGAGGAGCTCCTTCAAGTAAACCTTGTTGGTGCAACGAATCATCGACTCCGTATCGTCGATGACCGGCATGCCTTCCTGCTCGGCGCGGCGCGCGAAGCGATAGGTGAAATTGTCGATCGCCGTCGTCGCGCGAATGAACAGCGCGTCGAATTCTGCAAGGCTTGCAATCTCGTTCGGATAGAGCGGTTCGACCTCGACGCCCATTTTGTCCGCGACGGCGGCAAGACGCTTGATCGACGCCGGCGAGGACGGCGGCTCTTCTTCTTTCGGATCGATCAGAACGGCGAGCGACCATTTCGCTGCGGTCTTGGTCTTCGGCGCGGTCCAGCGCCGGCTCGTATGCTGGTCAAGCGCGGCGAGGAAAAACCGGCGTTCCTCGCCTTTCAGCTTGTGCGGAGGCGCGATGCGCAGGGCGGCGATTTTCGGCTTGACGCCGCCGGTGACCTCGACTTCGATCACTGGCGCGCGGAACCAGTCGAAGAGGAGCTTCGCAAACCGGTCATACCCGCGCGGCTGCGTCGTCGTGAAAGCGACGATCATGCGCTCGATCGGCGCTGAACCCGCTTCGATGTCGCGTTGCAAAG
>CAZNXR010000395.1:0-2683 GCA_964576815.1 uncultured Caulobacterales bacterium
ACCTTGACACGGTGGAGGTCCAAAGTTCGATACTTTGTGCGCCCACCATTTTTGCAACCGGAAATAGCAAAGCAAATCCGGCCGTTACCTCTGCGATTACATCGGAGATTAACCCTGTTCCTATAGCGAATTCGGAATGTCCGGACTCAGCACCGTCCCTAATTCCGAGCGCACGGCCGCGGAAAAATCCGCGCGCATCGGTACGGACGCGTTCAATCGTTGGGCTGCGACTCTTCGGGACAAAGACGCCGAGTTCGCCTACCGCCGATACCTGACGACGACCAACTTGCCCCAGCAGCGGCTTGTCTGGCTGCTCATGACGGGCGTCTATTTTCTTTACGGCGCCCTTGACGTTTTGACGATCGAAGAACGCCTGAACGACATTCTGGTCGTGCGTTGTCTCATCATCACGCCGCTCGCGCTTGCGCTCTGCGCATTGACCTGTGTTGAACGGCTGAAGCCCTACACCGGGCATTTGTTCGCAGCTTGCGTATTTCTGTCGGCGATCAGCGTCACCTGGATGATTTCGGTCCTGCCGCCTCAAGGCGCGCCCCCGTATATCGTCGGTATTCTGATCATCTTCATCTTTTCCTCCTGCAACGTGCAGATGCCGTTCGTCTCCGCATCGGCGGCGTACATCCTGACGACAGCGTCGTACGCCTTCGTCGTGCTCTCCAATCCCGAGTTCTCGCGCAACGACGTGATCGCCGGCCTGTTCTTCATGATCTCGTCGGCGGGCGCGGCGGTGGCGACCAACTACGTCCAGGAAATCCGCTTGCGGATGATATGGATGGCGAACGAGCTTCGCGCCGAGGATGCGAAACGAATCGCTCAATTGATGATTGAGGCGACCGCTGCGGACAGTTCAAAACTGAACTTCCTGTCCGTATTGACGCATGAACTGCGCACCCCGTTGCATCAGGTCATCGGGCTCAGCGAGGTCGTGCGCGATCAGGTTCAGCGAGGCGAGATCACCAACGCCCAGGAGCTGCTTACGCAGACAATCGATTCGGCGCACGGCCAGCTTAAGAAAATCGGGCAGATGCTGCGCTACGCAGATGCGACCGCAGGAAGGCTCGCCTTCGATTTTGACCATGTTCCAGTCGATGAAATGATCGATACGCTGCACGACCAGTTCGCCGGAAAAGCCGCTGCGCGCCAGATAACCCTGAAGATCGGCCCCGTCGATAAAGTGAAAACGCGGATCGACGCTCATCATACCGCCTTTGCCCTCGCCAACATCTTGGATAACGCCGTCAACGCGTCCAAACCCGGCGGCGTCGTTCAGGTGTCGGGCCGCGCGATCGACGATGACGCTTATGAGATCACGATCGCCGATCAAGGCTGCGGCATCAGCGCCGAGCGCCTAAAGACGATTTTCACGCCCTTTGAGCAGGCCGACCAGGCGTACAGCCGCAGCGGCGGCGGCATCGGCCTTGGCCTGACGCTCGCCAAGCGTCTGCTGGAGCCGCAGGAAGCGACCATCGAACTGAAGTCGCATCCTGGAATGGGAACGACCGCAATCGTCACGTTGCGGCGGGCGAAGGCGTCTCAAGCGGCCGGAGGGTCCTCCGCCCGCGGCGAAGACGACTTGCAGGCGGCTCGGGCCTGACCTCCGCCTGCGCGGTTGACGTTCCAAACAACGCCAAGCCGCTCCAGCAGCAAGATGAGACCGCCGGTCGCGTCATATCTTAAAGGCCGCTTGATCGCCGCGCTCGGAAAGCGATGATGAAATCCATGCAGTCCTTCGCCGAGGATCAGTAAGGCCAAAACCGGATTGTCGCGCGCCTGATCGTTCGCCCCTTCTGGTTTCGTTCCTAACATGTGACCAAAGGAATTCACCGACCACGTAAGCTGGTGCAGGAGCGCCACGCGCGCGAAGCCCGCCCATAAGCCGCAGGCGATCATCTCGGGGACGCCGCCGACGATCCAGCCGATGATCGAAGGGGCTGCGACGCCGCTCGCCGCGACAAGCCAATAATGGCGGCTCGCCCAGCCTGCGATCCTGGATTTCTCGATGTCGGACGCGTAGCGCGCTTCGCTGCTTCGCAGCCCTGCGAACATCCAAAGAAGATGAGAATGCAAAAACCCTCGCGCCTTCGAGGCGATCGGGCCGTCGTCATCCCAGTACGGAGAGTGGGGATCGAACTGACGGTCGGAAAACCGATGATGGCGACGATGATCGGCCACCCAGCGCGCGATCGGACCCTGAAACGACCAGGTTCCAAAAACAGCCAGGAGCGCCGCAACCAAGGGCGAGGTCTCGAACGCGCGATGGGTGAAATACCGATGAAGCCCCAGAGTGACGCCAAAGCCGTTCAGAACGAAAAAGAGGGCGAAAATCGCAAGGGTGCTGTTTGTCGGAGTGAAGAACGGCCAACTCGCAATGGCGGCGGCGGTCCCCGTGATCGGCACGAGGATGGAAATCGCGTTCAGCCGCCGATTCTCCGCATGAGCCGACGCTTCGGTTTCGATTCCGGCGGCGCGCAGCGCCGCATCCCGGCTTAAGGGTTCGCGGCGAAAGGGATTTGCGACGTCCGCCGGCGAACCGCCCGCGGCGTCAACCCTCGGGGCGGCTTCGCGCGGTTCAGCGTCCTTGCTTTTCAACAATCGCATAAGCGACGGCGTCTCGCTGGTCAGTGAATGATGTCATCCCTGCGACTTCTCCCGCCGGCAATGACCC
>CAZNXR010000396.1:0-2680 GCA_964576815.1 uncultured Caulobacterales bacterium
GCGCCGGAATCCGAGGCCTCCGACATGTCGGGCGATATTTCGGAGGCGCCCTTCGGCCTCGCCGTCGTCGAAGGCGAGATCGGCCGCGACGCCCGTATCGTCGAGGCGAATCGCACCTTCCTCGAAGCCTTCGCCTGGTCGAAGAGAAATACGCCACTCGCGCGCGTCTTCGCCAATGAAGCGGTCGATGAAATCGCCGAGGAGGTGCGGCGCAAGGCGACGTCCGGCGGGCATCCGCGCGTCATCGACGCCGTCGTCGGCGCAGGGCCGTCCGCACGCACCTACGGGCTCTATGCGCGCCCGCAAAAACGCAAGCGCGGCTCCTACGGCGTGCGCCGGACGTTTCTCTACACGCTCGACATCACCGACCGCAAACGCATGGAGCAAGACCATGCGCAAGACCAGAAGCTGAAGGCGATCGGCTTCATCGCCGGCGAAGTCGCGCACGACTTCAACAACCTGTTGCAGGTCATTCAGGGAAACTGCGAGCAGCTGATGCTGCGTCACCCGGCGGGCGACCCCGCCTATCAGGATCTCGTCCTCATCCGCGAAAACGCGCAGCGCGCGGCGAACCTGACGAAGCAGCTGCTCGCCTATTCGCGCACGCAGACGCTGACGCGCAAGGTTCAGTCGATCACCGACGTGCTTCTCGACTTTTCGCGCTTTCTCGATCGCGCGGTCGGCGAAAAGGTGAAGGTCGAGTTCGTCAACGGGCGCGGCCTTCCCGACGTCAAGGTCGATCGCACCCAGCTTGAAACGGCGATCATGAACCTCGCCGTCAACGCGCGCGACGCGATGGCGCCCCAGGGCGGCGTCCTGACGATCCGGACGAGCCTTGTCGCCGCCGCGGACGTCAAGTCGAGGGGCGCCAGCGGCCTGTCGGACCAGGACTATGTGCTCCTCGAAGTCGCGGACACGGGGCCCGGCGTGCCGCCCGAAATCATGGAGAAGATCTTCGACCCCTTCTTCACGACGAAGGAAGAAGGCAAGGGAACCGGCCTCGGCCTTTCGACCGTACACGGAATTATCGGCCAGATGGGCGGCGCGATCACGGTCGAGAACGCAGCAGGCGCCGGCGCGAGCTTCAAGGTGTTCCTGCCCGCCTACGCCGGCGGCCAAGAAGAGGACGCGCCGGCGGAAGAGCCCGCGCCCGCGCCCGCCGGCGATTATTCGGGATCGGGCCGCATTCTCGTCGTCGAGGATGAAGATCCTGTGCGCGCCTTCGTCGTCGCGACGCTCGAACGGTCGGGCTATGAGGTGACGCACGCCGAAGACGGCGTCGCCGCGCTCGACATTCTCGGCGGCGACCGCGATTTCGACCTGATCGTCTCCGACGTGATGATGCCGGAAATCGACGGGCCGACCTTCGTCGCCCGCGCGCGCGCCGAGCTCGGCGTGACCGCCCCTGTCATCTTCATGTCAGGTTACGCGGAAGCCTCGGTCCGCCGGCAGATGGATACGATCGAGGACGTGCGCTACATTCAAAAGCCGTTCCCGATGGCGACGCTCGGCGCGCGCGTGAAGGAAGCGCTGCAGGCGCGCGCGCGCCGCTGAGGCGCTTTCAAACGCGCGGCCGTTCGGTTAGGACGCCCCGATGAGACAAGTCGTCTTCGACCTTGAAACGACCGGCTTTCGTTATGACGAGGGCCATCGCATCGTCGAGATCGGCGCCGTCGAGCTGTTGCGCGGCGCCGTCACCGGCAAGACCTTCCACGCCTACGTCAATCCCTTGCGCGACGTACCGGAAGGCGCCGTCAAGGTGCATGGCCTGACGGAAAAGTTCCTGAAGGATTTTCCGCCGTTCGACGACGCGCGCACCGCCGACGCCTTCGTCGAATTCGTCGCCGACGCCGAACTCATCGCGCATAACGGCGCAGCGTTCGATCTTCCCTTCGTCAACGCGGAGCTTGAAGGATCGGGGCGCGCGCGCCTCGTCAACGGGCTGGAAGACACGCTCTTGATGGCGCGCCGGAAATATCCGGGCAGCCCGGCGAGTCTTGATGCGCTCTGCCAGCGCTTCAACATCGACACCCGCGAACGCGTGCGCGACGGTCACGGGGCGCTGCTCGATTCGCGCCTCCTGGCCGAAGTCTATATCGAGCTGACGGGCGGGGCGCAGGCTGGCCTCGATTTCGAAATCGCGCGCGGCGGCGCGCGCGGCGAAGGCGGCGCCGGCGAACGCCGCATCGGCCGCAAGCGCAAGATCGGGCCATTGCTGACTGAGGCCGAGATCGCCGCGCATGAGGCGTTCATCAAGAACGAGATCGCGCCCGGCGGGCCGTGGGAACGCTTTTTACGGCGCTGAGCGCCGCCGCGCGGTCAGGCGTTCATCGCCTGCGGCGCCGCCCCGGCGCGGGCGGCGACATTGCGCTGATAGATCATCAGGAAGTCGATCGGATCGAGCATCACGGGCGGGAAATTCCCCGATGTCGTCGTTTCCGCGACGATCTGGCGGGCAAAGGGGAAGAGAAGCCGCGGGCACTCGATGAGGAGGATCGGCTCGATCTGGTTCTCGGGGACGTTCACGATCTCGAAAACGCCGGCATAGGTCGTCTCGACGACGAAGACGACGTCCTCCGCCCGACGGGCGCGCGCCGAAACGGCGAGTTCGACCTCAAACTGACCGCCGCCGAGGCCGCGCGCGTTCACATCGACGTTAACCTCGATTCCGGGGGCCGTG
>CAZNXR010000397.1:0-2183 GCA_964576815.1 uncultured Caulobacterales bacterium
CCTACCGGAAACCCGCGCCGCTCCGATCACGACGGCGGGCGCCGCGCCGCCGTGATCGTAGCCGCGCAGGATCCGGACATTGGTCACGAGCCCTTGGCGGACAGAGACGCGGTGCGCGTCAAGGCCGACGGTGAACGCGACGCCCCGCCGGACCGCGCCGTCCGCTAATTTTTGTTCGACTTTCTCGATTGCTTCCAGGTTCGTCCATCGGCCCTCCCCGGCGGCGTCGAGCCAGAGACCGGCGCCGCTATTGCCCGCTGGAAACGCAACGACGAGGCGCGGCGACGGACCGGACTTCAAGACGATGTGCGCCGCGACCGCTCCGTCACGATAGAAGTGATTGCGAACGCGGCCTTGCGACGCGCCAAAGGACAATTCGGGCCCGCCGCGCACGGCCCATCCGCTCGCGGCGAGCATTGCGGCGATGAAGGCGGCGGTCAATGCGCGCGCGATCATGAGCGAGCGGGCGCTTGCGGCGCGCTGCGCGGTTCGGCGGGGGCGGTGAGGCGTTTCAGGAGAACGATCGCCGCCAACAGGCCGCCCATCGGCGCCAGCGACAGGAGAAACGCCGTCTGGCCGTCGAACGCCGCGAAGACGCGGCCCGTGATGAACGAGCCTGTCGTGCCGCCGAGAGCGGAGAAGACGACGATCAATCCCGCCATCGGCGCATGTCGCTCCTTGGGCAAGGAATTGAGCACGACGGAGTTGATCGCGGGATAGATCGGCGCGAGGAAAAGGCCGATCATCGGCAGCATAAAGGCCGCGAAAGGCGCGGTCGACCAGCTGATCGCCGATTGCGGCTCAAGGCCGCGCGTCGCGGGAACCGTCAGCAAGATCAGGGCGCCCATCGCCAGGATGCACGCTATCAATACGGCGCTCCATTCGACCCGCGCGAGCAAGACCCCGGCGCCGAGACGCCCGGCCGCGAGCGCCGCGGCAAACAGGCTCGTCGCTTGAACGCTCATCGCCGCCGGCAGGTGCAGCACTTCCTTGTTGAAGGTCGGCAGCCACGTCCCGACGCCTTGTTCGATCAGCACATAGAGAAACGCCGCGACAACGAAACTTAAGACCGCTGGACGCCAGGCGAGCCGCGCCATCGCGCCGAACTCGCCGGCGATCGTTCGCCTTTCCGGCGCTTTCGGCGGCGCCGGAAAGGCGGTGAAAGCGACCAGCGCGATATTCGCGGCGGCGAGCGCCGACAGCGGCCAGTAGACGTTGAGCCATGCGGGCGAGCCCGGTTGCGCGGGATCGATAAAGGCCGCGAACAACCAATAACCGGCGAGAACGCCGATCATGAAGAAGCCCTCGAGAAAGTTGAGCAGGCTCGCGTGCTCCTTCGCGCTGTCGGTGACGAGACCGATCAGCGCGTAGACCGAGACTTTCACCAGCGCGAAACTGACGCCCACCGCGAAGAACAGCAGTTTCGCCGTCGCGAACGCGGGCGCGAGCGGCATCGCAGCGCAAGCGATGGCGACGAGCGCGAAGGCGGCCATCAGCGCCCGCTTGTAGCCGAGCCAGGCGAGGAACGAGGCGACGAGAAAGGAGACCGCGGCGATCGGCAGGTCCTTGAAAGCCTCGAGAACCGAGGCTTCTTCCTTCGAAACCCCGAATCCCTCGATCGCCTGCAAGATGACGACGCCGACGGTATTGAGCAGAATCGCAAACAGGAAATAGGCCGAGAACAAGGTCGCCTTGACGCGCAGGCTTGCCATGAACGCCTCTGGATCCGCTTCTGACCGCAGCCGGGCCCCAAACCCGCCTTGCCAGGCACCATAACGTTGGCAAGCGATTGCGCAATAGATTTCAATATGTTGTTATGCATTGCGGCGCCATTTGGGCGCAAGAGGGTTCGCGATGACTGACTGGTGGCGCGGCGCGGTGATCTATCAGGTCTATCCGCGCAGTTTTTTTGACGCGAACGGCGACGGCGCCGGAGACCTCCGCGGCGTCGCGGAAAAGCTCGATTACCTCGCGGCGCTCGGCGTCGACGGCATCTGGCTGTCGCCGTTCTTCCGCTCGCCGATGCGCGATTTCGGCTACGACGTCTCGGACTATTGCGATGTCGATCCCTCGTTCGGAACGCTGAAGGATTTCGACGCGCTGCTCGCCGCGGCGCACGCGAAAGGCATGAAGGTCATCATCGACCAGGTCTATTCGCATACGTCCGATCAGCATGCGTGGTT
>CAZNXR010000397.1:2193-2665 GCA_964576815.1 uncultured Caulobacterales bacterium
CGACGGCGGCCCGCCGAACAACTGGATTTCGCTGTTCGGCGGCCAGGCGTGGTCATGGGACACAAGGCGGCGCCAGTACTACATGCACAATTTTCTCGCCGAGCAGCCGGATCTCAACTTTCACAATCCGGCGGTGCGCGCGGCGATTCTCGACGTCGCGAAGTTCTGGCTTGATCGCGGCGTCGACGGATTTCGCCTCGATGTCGCGAATTTCTATTTTTGCGACAGGGATCTGCGCGACAATCCGCCCAAACGCGCGGGCGGGGGGTTTGCAAGACCTTATCAACATCAGCGCCATCTTCATGACCGCTCCCAGCCCGAGAACCTAGATTTCATGGAGACTTTCCGCGCGCTGGTCGATCGCTACGGCGGCCGCATGACGGTGGCCGAGATCGGAAGCGACAGCTATATCGAGCGCAGCATCGACTACACGAGCGGCAACCGCCTTCACACCGCCTACAATTTCATGCTG
>CAZNXR010000398.1:0-2620 GCA_964576815.1 uncultured Caulobacterales bacterium
TGATCGCGCGCAAAGCCGCCGCCGCGCTCGCAAGCGGTTGCACGATAGTCGCCAAGCCGGCGAGCCAGACGCCCTTCTCAGCGACCGCGTACGGCGTCATCGCCGACGAGGTCGGCGTGCCGAAAGGCGTAATCAACATCATAACCGGTTCCGCCGCGGCGATCGCGGACGAGATGTGCGAGAACCCCAAGGTCAGAAAGATCACATTCACCGGATCGACCGAGATCGGCAAGGCGCTCGCCTCGAAGGCGATGCTGCACATGAAACGCGTGTCGATGGAACTCGGCGGCAATGCGCCGGTCATCATCTTCGATGACGCCGACCTCGATCGCGCCGTCGATGGCGCGATGATCTCAAAATACCGAAACTCGGGACAGACCTGCGTATGCGCCAACCGCATTCTGGTGCAGTCGGGGATCTATGACCGCTTCGCCGAGAAATTCGCCGCCGCCGCGAAAAGGCTCAAGGTCGGCGACGGTCTCGAAGACGGCGTCGATCAAGGCCCGCTGATCGATGACAACGCGGTCATAAAAGTGGAGCAGCATATCGAGGACGCAACCTCGAAGGGCGCCAAGGTCATCGCAGGCGGCAAGCGTCACGCCAGGGGACTTTCCTTCTTTGAGCCGACGGTCCTTCGTGATGTGACGCCCGCCATGCTGATCGCCAGGGACGAGACCTTCGGACCCGTCGCGCCGCTCTTCAAATTCGAAACTGAGGAGGAAGCGATCACTATGGCGAACGACACTGAGTACGGCCTCGCCTCTTATTTCTTCACGAAAGATCTCGCGCGCGCTTTTCGAATGATGGAGAAGCTCGAATACGGCATGGTCGCGATTAACGAAGGCGTCTTATCGACCGAGGTCGCGCCTTTCGGCGGCGTCAAGGATTCAGGTCTCGGGCGCGAGGGCTCGAAATACGGGATCGAGGATTACGTCCAGACGAAATATGCCCTCTTCGGCGGCCTAAAGGGCTAGCGCGTCTCACTCGTTAACCCTTCATTAACGATTGCGAATCACCCTTCGATTCTTCGGGCATCGCCCGGCGGGCGATCTATGGGGCGGGGCATGTCGAGGGCGAAAAGCCTGTCAGTCGAGGAACTGTTCCAACAGCTCGGTGAAACGCCGATGCGGCGCCGGGCGCGCGCAGACAGTCTGTTCCGGCGCCTACGCGAGACTGAAGAGGATGAGTTCCTCGGCGCCTTCATCCGAGCACCGAAGCCCCGCAGCGGCGACGCGGCTCAGAAAAAGCGGGAAAACTAAAGCCTTTTCTACCAAACTTGACCCCGTAGCGCTCTCCGCGCACTCTTGGCCGGGTGGAGTTTGGGGCGACGCTCATGGGGTATCGGCGGCTTTTAGGTGGACTGGCGGCGCTGTCGCTTGCCGCTTGCGCATCAGGACCGGACCTCGTTGTCACCGACCTTTTTTTGTCGTCAGGCGCTGTGGCGCCAGGCGCGCCGGTGACGGTGCGATCCGAGGTGACCAATGCGGGCGACAAGCCGGTCGCCGATGAATACGGCGCGCCGATCTCAGCGACTGTCGATATCGGACTTTTTGTGCGCGACGACGATCCGGCGCCGTTCCGGCCGCTCTCTTCCTGGTCGCTTCCGGGCGACTACCCGATGGCGTCCGGAGAAGAGCGCTGGGAAGAACAGACCGTGCTCGCCCCTTCGGGGTTAAAGGCCGGACCCTATTATATCTGCGCAGAGGCCGACTCCCAAAATCTTGTTGAAGAGAAGGACGAAGGAAACAATCGGCGATGCAAGCCGATGTCGATCCTCGCCGGTCCGGTCAGCCGGGCCGATCTCATTATCGAACACGTCAAATCGCTAGGTTACGAACTCGCGAGCGCAAAAGTGTCGATCCGCGTAAAGAATGTCGGCGAAGCGCCGGCTGAGGAGTTTCCAGTGATGGCGTTTCTGCGCTGGCCCCGTCGGCCCGTGCTTCTGACCGCCTGCCCGCTGACGGAGGCCCAGCGCGTCGCCGGTTCGCCGCCGGCCTGCGGCGGACTGTGGTCGCGGCAGGCGTTGCCGCCGGGGGGCGCTGTCGAATGGATCGGCTATCTCACTTTCGGCTTCGGCGGCTCAAACATGCCCGTGACGCCGGTAGGCCCGCCGAACCCGCAAATCACCAGGGAGACCGTGGACTTCATGGCCGACGGCTGCTTCGCGCCGACGGATCAGCAACCCTTGCCGCGCTGGTGCCACGTCGATGAAATCGATGAGATCAACAATTTCGCAGAGAGAACCATTCGGGTAAAATGACGGCGTCCGGGAGCCGACGAGCATTCGTGCCCGCGTGACCGCTTACCGTTTTGGCAGCAGGCAAACCTGTCCGGCCCGCCAAGGCGCGAGATAGGTCGGCGTTCCCAACCGTGCGATCGTCTGGTGATAGATTTCGCGCTGCGCGTCGTGGATTATCATCAGGCCGCCGCGATCGAGCAGCTCCCATCCCGCCTCGATGCAGAAATTCCGCGCGCGCCCATCCACAAATATGCAATCGAAGGTTACGCCGAGCACCGCGGGCGCATCGATGTAGTCCTTGAAAACGCTGCGCTCGGTTTCAGCCCGCCGGCGCCATGCTGCGCGTTTGCCCCGGTATAGCCCGAAGAACTCGGGCGACGG
>CAZNXR010000399.1:0-2282 GCA_964576815.1 uncultured Caulobacterales bacterium
ACAAAGCGGACCGCGCGGCCTATGTGAGACTCGTGTGCGAGCGTATGATTCCAAGTGTCGCCGCCGCCGGCCTTGCCGACGCGGTCGATGCCTTCTGCGAGGGCGTAGGCTTCACGCTGGAGGAAACGCGCGCCGTCTTCGACGCCGCCTCAAGGCACGGGCTGAAAGTCAAACTTCATGCGGAGCAGCTCTCCGATATGAAGGGCGCGACGCTCGCAGCGGCCCATGGCGCGCTCTCCGCCGACCATCTCGAATATATCGACGAAGCAGGCGTCGCCGCGCTTGCAAACTCGAAAACGGTCGCCGTGCTGTTGCCCGGCGCCTTCTATGCGCTGAAGGAAACGACTAAGCCTCCGGTCGCGCTCTTCAGGAAATACGGGGTCGCCATGGCGCTGGCGAGCGACCTCAATCCCGGCACGTCGCCGATGCTGTCGCCGTCGCTCGTTATGAATATGGGTGCGACGCTCTTCGGGATGACGCCGGAAGAATGCCTCGCCGGCATGACGCGCAACGCCGCGCGCGCGCTGGGCCTTGATCGCGAATGCGGGGCGCTGAAAGCGGGCCTTGCGGCGGACATTGCCGTCTGGCCGGTCGATCATCCCGCGGAACTGAGCTACTGGATCGGTCATCCGGGGCCGGACGCGCTGTACATCGCCGGCGCCGTAGTTGAGGAGTACTGATGGACATCTCGCAAATTCCGCCGGGCCGAAAGCCGCCGAACGAAGTGAACGCCTTCATCGAAATCCCGCAAGGCGGCCAACCGGTGAAGTACGAACTCGACTCGAAATCGGGCGCGCTGTTCGTCGACCGGTTCCTGCATACGTCGATGATCTACCCGTCCAATTACGGCTTCATCCCTGGCACGCTCGGCGACGACGGCGACACGCTCGACATTCTCGTCGTGACGCCGATGCCGGTCGTCGCCGGCGCCGTCATCCGCTCGCGCCCGGTCGGCGTGTTGCTGATGGAGGACGAAAAGGGCGTCGACGAGAAAATCCTCGCGGTGCCGGTCGATGCGCTGAACCCGTTCTACAAGGACGTCAAAACGCACAAGGACCTGCCGCCCCTGCTCGTTCAGCAGATCGAGCACTTCTTCAAACATTATAAGGACCTCGAACCCGGCAAGACGGCGAGCGTCGGCGAATGGGGAACGCTGAAAATCGCCCATGAGCGGATCATGCAGGCGATAGACCGGTTCATCAAAAAGGGCTGGAAATGACTTCAAATCCTGATCGCGATCGGGTACTTTTCGCAGATGACCCATGAACGTGTCAGCATCGACCCGGCGGTGATGGGCGGCAAGCCAGTCATCAAGGGAACGCGCATTACAATAGAGCAGATCGTGCGAGAATGCGCGCGCGGATTATCGCCGGCGGAGGTCGCTGAACAATATCCCCGGCTCCAGGCGGAGGACGTCGCGGCGGCCCTGCGCTTTGCAGCGGATTATCTGGCCGCCGAAATCACCGTCGCCGCCGAGTAGATGCGGTTCTTCGCCGACGAGTGCTGCCCCCGAGCTGTCGTTTCGGCGCTGCGGAAGTCGGGACATGACGTGCGCTATGCGGCTGAGACGGATGCGAGCGTCAGCGATAGGAACCTTCTCCAAATGGCGACGGCCGAACAGCGCATCGTCGTGACGGAGGACTTTGACTTCGGCGAGTTGCTGCTCCGCGATAGGCACGCTTCCTGTGGCGCTATAATCATGTTTCTACCGCAGCTAACTCCGGCGCAGCGTGCCGAGCGCCTCCTGAACGCGCTTTCGACGCCCGGCGTCGAATTCCGTTCCGCGATTTCAGTTGTAGAACCCCGCCGCCTCAGGCAAAGGCTGATCAATCCATGACAGGCGCAAGACGCAACGCCCGCACGGTCCGCGCCCGCCGCGGAGCGGATAAAAAGGCGAAGCACTGGACGACGGAGGCGGCCGTCCGGATGCTGATGAACAATCTCGACCCGGAGGTCGCAGAAGATCCGCACGGCCTCGTCGTCTATGGAGGCATCGGACGGGCCGCGCGCGACTGGGAATGTTTCGACCGCATCGTCGAAACGCTTGAGCGCCTGAACGAAGACGAGACGCTGCTGGTGCAATCCGGCAAGCCGGTCGGCGTTTTTCCAACGCACAAGGATGCGCCGCGCGTTCTCATCGCCAATTCCAATCTCGTGCCGAAATGGGCGACCTGGGAGCACTTCAACGAGCTCGATAAAAAGGGCCTCATGATGTACGGCCAGATGACGGCCGGATCGTGGATTTACATCGGCACGCAGGGCATCGTTCAGGGCACCTATGA
>CAZNXR010000399.1:2292-2618 GCA_964576815.1 uncultured Caulobacterales bacterium
TGAAACCTTCGTCGAGATGGGCCGCCAGCATTATGGCGGCGATCTCGGCGGGCGCTGGATATTGACCGCCGGGCTCGGCGGCATGGGCGGGGCTCAGCCGCTCGCCGCCGTCATGGCGGGCGCCTCCTGCCTTGCGATCGAGTGCCAGCCCTCGCGCATCGAGAAGCGGCTGGAGACGCGCTATCTCGACGAACAGGCGGACGATCTTGATGACGCGCTTGCGCGCCTTCAGCGGTACGCGAAAGAAAAGCGGGCGATCTCCATCGGCCTTCTCGGCAACGCGGCGGAAGTCCTTCCCGAACTCATCAGGCGCGGCGTCAAGCCCG
>CAZNXR010000400.1:0-2611 GCA_964576815.1 uncultured Caulobacterales bacterium
GCGATGGCGTAGAGCGCGTCTTCAAAGCCGGCGCGGGCGGCGTCTATCGAGAAGCGCGACGCGGCGTTGAATGCCGCGTCCGACATCGCAAGCCAGTCCGCCGAGCCGAGCCTCAAGAGCTCGATGATCGCCGCCGCCATGGCCTCGGGATCGCTGACCGGAACGAGCTTGCCGCCGCCAAGATAGAGAAGGTCCGGGGCGGCCGCAGACCGCGCGGCGATAACGGGCGTGCGCGCGGCCATCGCTTCCAGAATGGGCAGGCCGAAGCCTTCGCGAATGGACCCGAACAGCCACGCGTCGCAGGCGGCGTAAATGGCGCGCGCCTCCGCCTCGCTGACCCTTGACCGGAAGTCGATCCAGGACGGCATCGCCGCTGCGTCCGCCGGCGCTTTCGGCCCGAACGACAGAACGCGAAGGTCTGGGATCGCCTCGCGCGCGCGGATGACGGCGGCGATGCAGTCGCGCGACCCCTTCATCGCATTGGTGGAAAAAAGAAAGCCGACCGTCGGCGGTCCGTCGCGAAAAGCGCGTGGGCCGGGCGCCATGAAATTCGGATCGACGCCGTTGAGGACAAGGAGAGACTTTGCGCCGCTGACGCGCGCGATCTCTTTCTGCAGATAGCGGCTTATGGTGATCATCTTGAGGTCGAGCGACCAGGTCTTCCGCACCTCGTCGATGGGCTGACCGGCCGCGCCGTAATCCTGCATGAAATAGGCTTTCGCGCCCTTCGATGCGGGCAGTCCCGCGACAAAGCCGGCGGTGTTCCAGAAGGTGGCGACGATGACATCGGCGTCGGGCAGGTCCGCGGCGCGCGGCGTCCTGAACCGCGGCAACCGGACAAATCGATCGCCGAGCGGGTCGAAGAAAGGCGAAGGGCGGGGCGCCGCTTTGGGCGCGCCTTTCAGTCTCGCCTTCAGGCTGCGAAGGAAGCGCCGCGTTTTCTCAGGCAGCGCGTAGACCCGCACGTCGTGTCCCTGACGATGGAGATAGGCGGCATAATCACCGATGATGCGCGCGCCGCCGGAAAGCCCCGGGCGATTCGTCAGGAAGGTGATCTTCAATCGTCGCCTGCTGCCGGTCATGGCGGCGGTCTCCAAAAGTAAAGGCCTCTCCTCCAAAGGGTGTGAGGTTTCCGGCCGCGCTATTTGCGTCTAGAGGGGAGCGCCGCAACAGGGAAGCGTCGGCTCATGACACATGTCGCCTTTATCGGCCTTGGAAATATGGGCGGTCCGATGGCCGTCAATCTGGCAAAGGGCGGGTTCGCGGTCGGGGCGTTCGACCTGTCGCTGGAAGCGCTGGCGAAGGCGGCCGAAGCAGGCTGCGCGCGCAAAGCCACCGTCGCAGAAGCGGTGAAAGACGCGGACGTCGTCGTCAGCATGCTGCCTGCGGGCAAGCATGTGCGCGCCGTTTATACCGGCGCTGACGGCGTGATCGCTCATGCAAAGCCTGGCGCGCTGTTCATCGACTCGTCGACGATCGACGTGCAGTCCGCGCGCGATGCGGCGGCGGCGGCCGCAGCAAAGGGATTTGCGATGCTGGACGCGCCGGTTTCCGGCGGGGTCGGCGGCGCGACGGCCGGAACGCTCACCTTTATGGTCGGCGGCGAGGCCGGCGCGTTCGAACGCGCAAAGCCGGTGCTTCAGAAAATGGGCAAGAACATCTTTCACGCCGGCGGATCGGGCAACGGGCAGGCCGCGAAGATCGCGAACAACATGCTGCTCGGGATCACGATGATCGCAACCTGCGAGGCTTTCAATCTCGCTGAAAAGCTCGGCCTGGATGCGCAGACTTTTTTCAACATATCGTCGACCGCCTCCGGCCAGTCCTGGTCGATGACGAGTTATTGTCCGGCGCCGGGGCCGGTGCCGAACGCGCCGTCAAATCGCGAATACAAGCCGGGCTTCGCCGCCGCGATGATGCTGAAGGACATGCGCCTCGCGCAGGAGGCGGCGCATGCGGCGAGGGCGGCGACGCCGCTGGGCGCGCAGGCCGAAGCCCTCTACGCGCTCATGGAAGCGGCGGGTAAGGACGATCTCGATTTCTCAGGCGTTATGAAGCTCATTCGCGGCGACCTCTGAGCGCCGCCCCGCTATTCGAAGGACAGCCCTGCGTCGCGGCCCTTCTGCCAGACGACTTTGGCGCGCCGCGTTTCGCCCGTCAGCTCGATCCGCAGCATGATCGTCGGCAAGAGCCCGGGCTCGCCTTCAAAAACGACACGCGCGCCGCTGTCGCTGAGGTCCCGCAGGATGCAGGCGTGCTCCTCGCCCCGTCCGTTGATCACTCTGCCGAACCGGAAGGTCGTCTGTCGGTCCTGGCCGCGCGTCTTCTTGCGGACGCTTCTGTCCATCGCGCCGGCCGCCGGCGGCGCCGCCGCCGCCAGCGCCGCGACCCGGCTGGTCATGCGCTCGTTGGGTTTCTTCGCCACGCGCCCTCATCTATTCGCCCTGGAACGCAGACTATCCGGTCGTTCGCTCATGGAAGGTTAAAGGGATCCGTTTGCCGGCGCCGGTGCGGACAGGTTAACAGTTCATTATGACATCCCCATTCGAAGAGACTGCGCCCAAGCCGCAGCGGTTCAGCGCGGTCATCGCCCGAATGACGGGAATCCTCT
>CAZNXR010000401.1:0-2601 GCA_964576815.1 uncultured Caulobacterales bacterium
AAGGCGCAGAAATATCCGAACGCCGCGAAGGACGCCGAAGGGCGCCTGCGCGTTGCGGCGGCCTCGACCGTCGGCGACAAGGGCTTTGAACGCGCCGAGGCGCTCATCGACGCCGGCGTCGATGTCATCGTCATCGACACCGCGCACGGCCATTCCAATCAGGTGCTCGCGCAGGTTTCGCGCATCAAGAAGGCGTCAAACGCGGCGCAAGTCGTCGCCGGGAACATAGCGACCTATGAAGGCGCGAAGGCGCTCATCGAGGCGGGGGCGGACGCGGTGAAGGTCGGCATCGGCCCGGGGTCGATCTGCACGACGCGTATCGTGGCAGGCGTCGGCGTGCCGCAATTGACGGCCGTGATGGACGCGGCGCGCGCGGCGCGCGAAAGCGGGGCGAGCGTCATCGCGGACGGCGGCATCAAATATTCGGGCGATGTCGCCAAGGCGCTCGCCGCGGGCGCCGATTGCGTGATGATCGGCTCGCTGCTTGCCGGGACCGACGAGGCGCCGGGCGAGATCTTCCTGTATCAGGGCCGGCCCTACAAATCCTATCGCGGCATGGGCTCGCTCGGCGCCATGTCCGCAGGCTCGGCGGACCGCTATTTCCAGTCGGACGTCAAGGAACAAATGAAACTCGTTCCCGAAGGGATCGAGGGTCAAACGCCTTACAAGGGCGCGGCGAGCGCGATCCTGCATCAGCTTGTCGGCGGGGTGCGCGCTTCCATGGGCTATGTCGGCGCGCCGACCATCGACGAGCTGCAGAAGCGCGCGCGGTTCGTAAGGATCACCAATGCGGGCCTTCGTGAAAGCCATGTCCACGACGTGAAGATCACGCGTGAGGCCCCGAACTATCCGACGCCGGGATAGGGTTAGCGACTAGGGATTAAGGGCTAGGGGATTGGGGTCGGATGGCGGTAAGACGTCGCTAAGCAAGAGCCCAGTTCCTGATCCCTAACCCTCATCATGTCCCCTCATCTTTCCCCGATCCTGCTCCTCGTTGCTTCTAACGTCTTCATGACGCTCGCCTGGTACGGGCATCTGAAATTCAAGTCGACGCCGCTTCTCCTCGTCATCGTGGCAAGCTGGGGGATCGCCTTCATCGAATATTGCCTCGCGGTGCCGGCGAACCGCATCGGCCACGCGGTCTATTCGGCGGCTCAGTTGAAAACGATGCAGGAGGTCATCACGCTGGTCGTCTTCGCGATTTTTTCGGTCGTTTATCTGAAGGAGCAGCTGACCATCAATCACGCGATCGGCTTTGCGCTGATTGCGCTCGGCGCCTGGTTCGTGTTTCGGGGTTGATTCCATGCGCATGGCCGGCCGCGTCGCTGCAGCGATTTCCATTCTCGAGGATTTCGAGCGGCGGCGCGTGCCGCTGAAGACCGCGCTCGCCGACTGGGCGCGCGGCGCGCGCTATGCCGGCGCGAAGGACCGGGCGGCGATCGCCGGGCTTTGCCTTGACGTATTGCGGCGCCGGCGTTCGCTTGCCGCCGCGATGGGCGACGACAGCGCACGCGCTGCGACGCTCGCTCATCTTCGTTTCCGCGAGGGCATGAGCGCGGCGGCGCTCGCCGAGATCGCCGCTGAAGCGCCGCACGGGCCCGGCGCGCTGACGGAGGCCGAGAGCGCCGCCATCGAGGGGGATGAGCGGCCTCTACGCGGTCCGCTATCGGCAAAGGCGGATTTTCCGGAATGGCTGGAACCTGCCGTCATCAGAGCGTTCGGCGCCGACGCCCATCGTGAACTCGGCGCCTTCGCGGAGCGCGCCGATATCGACCTTCGCCTGAATACGCTCAAGACAACGCCCGAAAAAGCGCTTGCAGCGCTTGCGACGGTGGGCGCCGAGGCGGCGCCGTTCCTCGTCACCGCCGCGCGGATTGCGGCGCCTGCAAGCGAAGAACGTGCGCCCTCGGTGACGGTCATTCCCGCGTTCAACAAGGGCTGGGTCGAGGTGCAAGATCTCGGTTCTCAGCTTGCGGCCGCCGCGGCGGGCGACATCGCGCGTGCGCAGGTGCTCGACTTTTGCGCCGGCGGCGGCGGCAAGACGCTGGCGCTCGCCGCACAGATGGGGGCGAGCGGCCAGCTCTACGCCTATGATGCCGACGCGCGCCGCCTGCAGCCATTGTATGAACGTGCGCGCCGCGCGGGCGTTCGCAACCTGCAGATTATCAACCCGGCGACGGACAAGGCCGCACTCGACGCGCTTCAGGCGCGCATGGACGTCGTTTTTGTGGATGCGCCGTGCACGGGCGCGGGTACTTGGCGGCGCCATCCCGACACCAAATGGCGCCTGACGCCCCAACAGCTGGAACGCCGGATCGAGGAACAGGACGCTGTCCTCGCGGAGGCGGGGCGCTATGTGAAGCCCGGCGGGCGGCTCGTTTATGTGACCTGTTCCTTCCTCCTCGAAGAGAACGAAGACCGGCTTGCGGCATTTGTCGCGGCGAACAGCGACTTCAGCGAGACGCGCGCGCTTGACGCCGTTGCGGCGAGCGGCCTCTTGCGCGACGGCGCCGCCGCGATGCTCGCGCCCTGCGAAACGCCCGCAGGCGCCCTACGCCTGACGCCCGCCCGCACGCGCACCGACGGGTTCTTCATCGCGAC
>CAZNXR010000402.1:0-2578 GCA_964576815.1 uncultured Caulobacterales bacterium
GGCGGCGCCGCGGGCGCGCTGCCGCCGGTCGTCGCCTGGGCCGCGATTTCGGGAACGGCGCCGGTTGAGGCGTGGATCCTCTTCGCCATCATCTTCCTGTGGACGCCGCCGCATTTCTGGGCGCTCGCGCTCTACCGCGAAGGCGACTACGCGCGCGCCGGCGTGCCGATGATGCCGAACGTCGCGGGGGAAGCGTCGACGCGTAAACAAATCTTCGCCTATTCGATCGCGCTCGTCGCCGCCGGCGTCGCGCCCTTTGCGGCGGGGTTCGGCGGCTACGCCTATCTCGCGATTTCCTCGGCCTTCGGTGCGGGCCTCCTGATGCTCGCGTGGCGCGTGTTGAAAGCGCCCGCGCGATCGAAGGATGCGGCCAAGCAGATGTTCGCCTTCTCGATCCTTTACCTCTTCGCGCTGTTCGCGGCGCTGCTCGTTGAAGATCTGTGGTCGCTTTATGCGCGCGCCTGACGAAAACGGAACGCCGGAGGTTCAGAAGGGCCGCAAGGCCCGCAGCCGCATGATCGCGCTCGGGCTTATCCTCTTTATACTGACGGTTTACGCCGTGACGATCCTCAGGATCGGCGGCAATATCTGGGACCGGCCGTGAGCGCCCCCGCGGAAAAAAATCGCAAGACAGCCCTGACCACGCTCGCCGTCGTCGTCGGCATGATCGCGCTCTCCTACGCCTCGGTTCCGCTCTATCGCGCCTTCTGCCAGATCACCGGCTGGGGCGGCACGACGAAGCGCGCGGACGCCGCTTCGGAACGCGTTCTCGACCGCAAGATCACCATCCGCTTCGACGCGACGATCGGGCAGGGGCTTCCCTGGACCTTCAAGCCGGAGCAAGTGAGCCAGACCCTTCATGTCGGCGAAACGGGGCTCGCCTTCTACGCGGCGAAGAACCTCACCGACAGGCCGATCTCCGGGCGCGCCACCTTCAACGTGCAGCCGGCCAAGGCCGGCCGCTACTTCATGAAGGTCGAATGCTTCTGCTTCACGGAGCAGACCTTGAAGCCGGGCGAAGCGGTCTCGATGCCCGTCACCTATTTCATCGATCCTGCGATCGCGGACGACAAGAAACTGGACGACGTGCGGGAAATCACGCTTTCCTACACTTTCTTCCCCTGGGACGATGAAACGGTCGTCGCGTCGGCGCCCGCCGCGCCTGTAAACTGATCCGTAGACAGATGGATAACGGCTGGGACCGGTCGGCGTTCGCCTGGATCGCTTCGATGGGCGAGCGCGGCGACTGGGGCCGCGAGTTCGTGCTCGACGCGCCGATGCTCGAAGAAGCGCTGAAGGGTTCGCCCGTCTCCGCGCTCGATGTCGGCTGCGGGGAGGGGCGGTTCTGCCGAATGCTGAAAGCGGCGGGCGTCAGAGCGACCGGCGTCGATCCGACCGCGCCGCTCATCGAGGAAGCAAGAGCCCGCGATCCCGGCGGCGACTATCGGCTGGGGCGCGCCGAAGCGCTCGACTTTCCGGACGCGGCGTTCGACCTTGTCGTCAGTTACCTGGCGCTGATCGACATCGAGAATGTTGAGGCGGCGATCGCCGAAATGGCGCGGGTCCTGAAGCCCGGCGGCGCGGCCGTCATCGCCCATATCAACGGCTTCACGACCGCCGGCGAACCCGATGGCCGGCGCCGCGATCTCTTCGGTCGCGAGCGTTTCACCTTCGACCATTACCTCGACATTCGCGCGACCGAGATCGCCTGGAAGGGAATCAGGATTCTCAACTGGCACCGGCCGTTGAGCTTCTACTTCAAGACGTTCCTTACGGCGGGCCTCACCCTCGCCCGCTTTGACGAACCTGAACCCTCGGGCGGCGGCGAGGACCGGACCAGACGCTACCGCCGCGCCCCGCATTTTTGCCTGATGCGGTGGGAGAAGCCTTGAGCCGGGGCTTTTGTCGCAGCAGGGGGTGACGGCCGGGGCTTGGAAGGCGACGGCGCTGAGGTCTATAGACGCCTCAAATTATCCAAACGAGGGCGATCCATGGCCGGAGCCGAGGTCAAGCACGAATACCATCTCGTCAATCCGAGCGCGTGGCCGATCGTCGGATCGATCGCCGCGGCGGCGATGATGATCGGCGCGGTCGCGTGGATGCATTCAGGACCGAACGAGGCGGGCCTTGTTCTCGGCGCGCCGCGCGCCGACGGTTCGCCGCTCTTTGCACTTTCCGGCAACTGGCTGTTCTTCCTCGGCCTCGCGGGCGTTCTGATCACCATGATCGGCTGGTGGCGCGATGTCATCATCGAGAGCCTCAAGGGCGAGAACACCTCGACCGTGATACGCCTCGGCCTGCGCTACGGCATGGTGCTCTTCATCGCGTCGGAAGTGATGTTCTTCGCGGCGTGGTTCTGGGCCTTCTTCGGCGCTGCGCTCTTCCCCGGCGCCGGCGACCCGGTGACGCTCGCCGACGGCGCGCAGATGACGAACCTCAACGGCGATCCGGCGTTCCTCGGTAATGACGGGCGCTTCCACTCGACCGGCGGCGTGTGGCCGCCGACAGGCGTCGAGCCGCTTTCCGCCTGGGGCTTGCCGCTGATCAATACGCTGATCCTGCTGCTCTCAGGAACGAC
>CAZNXR010000403.1:0-2578 GCA_964576815.1 uncultured Caulobacterales bacterium
CGGTCTGTTCAAGGCGCGCGTTCGCTTCCGCCAGCATGCGGCGACTGCGTTCGGCTTCCCTTCGGGCCCGCATCTCCGCCGTCACGTTGCGCGCAACGCCGCGATATCCCTTGAACGCCCCGGCCTCGTCGAATACAGGCTTGCCGCTGCGGGCGATCCATAGCGTCTCGCCGGACGGCGTCGTAATTTCGACGATCGCGTCCTTGAACGCCTGCCGCGCGGCGAGCGTCTCTCTCAACAGGCGCAGCTCCTCATAAGAGGCGCCGTTGCGATCGGCGCCGAGCTTTGCGCCGATCTCCGTAGCGTGATCGTACCCGGTGATGTCGCGCGCGCGCTCGGAGATAAAGGTGTGCTGGAGTTTCGCGTCAGTCTCCCAAACCCAGTCGGAGGCGCTTTCGGCGTAATCCTGGAAACGCTTCTCGCTCTCTTCCAGCGCCTGACGCGCATTGACTCGCTCCGAGATGTCGGACGTCCAGCCGCGAACGCCGAGATAGGCGCCGTCGTCGCCGAAATAATGCCGCAAAGACATCGAGACCGTCCGGACCGCCCCGGTGTGATCGACCACCTTATAGACGAGATTGCGAAGGTTGCTCTTCTCGCGGAGCGCTTCGCGAATGGTTGCGCGGATCTCGTCCCCGCCGACGTAAAACCCGGTGGCGAAGACTTCGGCGAGCGGCTTTCCGATGACGGATTCCGTCTCTCGTCCCAGAACCTCGCGCAGTCGCGGAGAGGCGTAAATGACGCGAAAATCGGCGTCGGTCTCCCAGGCCCAATCGGACGCCATCTCCATGAAGCCGCGCAGCTGGTTGCGCGCATGCTCGCGCTGCCGCTCGGAGTCCGCTTCCTGAATGGTCAGGCTTTCAAGAAACTCGCCCATGCGCCAGTACTGGCGGGCGCCGATCGGCACCGAAGCCAGAACGATCGACGCCACAATTTTCTCGGTGAGGTCGCCGGTGATGAGGAGGTAAAGCGGATAAGGGATGTTGGTGAGAACCATCATCAAGCGCGAGGCGTGCCGCACCGGCGAGAGCGACATGCTGACGCCGACCCCGCAGAAAGCGACCCACATCAGCACGATGATCGTCTCGCCCTCGCGAGCGAGCGTATCGAGCGCGAAGGCGTAACCGGTGCAAAAGACGCCGAGCAGCGCGGCGAGTCCCGGCGCTGTCGCCAGAGTTTCGCGCTTGTGTTCGGGCGCCGCAGCTGCGGGGTCCGCTCTCAGCCAATAGATGATGCGGTGAGCGATGCTGATCGTCAGGGCCGTCTGGAGGAAGGCGATAAGCTCCGGCGCACGGCTGAAAAAATTCAGGGCGACGAGCAGCGAGCAGATCGTGACGCCGCCGTAGATCGCAGGCAGCAGCTGCTTCAGTTCCTGATACTGACGATCGCATACGATTTCCGGCGCGTCATTGGCGCCGAAGATTGCGGTCACAATATTCTGTTTACGCGCCCGCATGCCGCGCGCCGCTCCCCTGTAAAGTTCGCCATTTTTCGCGTGATTGCGTTAATTCGCGGTTTACCCTGAGGCCCGAGATTGACCTTTTGGACCCCTCATGACCCTTCGACTCCCTTCTTCAAGAGCGCTTTATGACGGGTTCGCCGCATTCTACGCAGGCGACATCGCGACATGGCTCGCCGAGCGCGAAACGTGCCGGCGCCGCGCAGCGGATCGTTTCATGGCGGCGATAGGCGTCGGCGTCGCCGCCGCCGCTGGGATGTTCCTGTTTCGGCCGTTCGGGGGCGCCAGCGGCGAGGCGGGTTTTCTTGTGCTTATGGGCGGGGCCGTGCTCGGGTTCTTCCTCCTTGAACGCACGCGCACTGAGATCACGCACGGTCTCCTCGAGCGCATCGCGAGGCAGTTCGGTTTCACCTACAGCGGCGATCCCGGCCGCCCGGCGCTTTACGATCAGTACCGGCGTCTCAAGCTGCTGCCGGGCCATAACCGGGAGAAGTTCGAAGATCAGGTCTCCGGAAAATACGCCGGCGCCGGCTTTATGCTGGGCGAGGCGCACCTCGAAATGCAATCGTCCGGCAAGCGGTCTAGCCGCCGTACGGTGTTCCACGGGCAGCTGCTGTCGATCGATTACCCGAGGCGATTTCGAGGATCGACGGTCGTCCAGCGCGATTTGGGGGCCTTCAACGCCTTGTCGCGACCGTCCAAGGAGTTCCAGCGCGTCGGGCTCTCATCTCCGGCGTTCGAAAAGGCGTTCGAAGCGTGGTCGACCGACCAGGTCGAAGCGCACAATTTGCTAGACCCTGTCGTACTTGAACGCTTTCAGGAACTTGAACGCCTGTTCAACGGCAAAAAACTGCGCGCCGCTTTTGACGACGGCAAATTGCTGATTGCGATGGAGACGGGCGATCGCCTGAACATCGGCACCATGTTCAGGCCGATCGACGGGGCCGAGAGAGTGGAGCGTATCCTCAAGGAGTTCGATCTCGTGTTCGATCTCATCGACGTTCTGGTGAAGCGGGTGGAAACGCGTACGAACGGCGCCTTCTCGCTCGCCGACGTGAAGTTGAAATCAGCGCACCACGGTTAGGCGTTCGGCGGCGCGGGTGACGCCCGTATAGAGCC
>CAZNXR010000404.1:0-2574 GCA_964576815.1 uncultured Caulobacterales bacterium
GGCGGGGGCCGGATCATGAGATTATCGATCGTTCGCGCCGCGGTCGCGGCGTGCTTGTCAATCGCCCTGATACCCGCCCCGTCGGCGGCGCAGACCGGCGTCGCGGTCGATCTCGACGAAGACGTCGCCGCCGAAGACGCCGCCGCCTTCTTCGCCCGCGACCAGTTCAAGACCGAGACGATCGTCTGCCCGTTCAAGGGCGCGGTCCGCTACAAACCCGGTGAAATCTCCTGCGGCCTTCTCTCTGTTCCTGAGAATCGCGAAAAGTCCCGCTCGCGCACGATCAAGCTTCACTTCGTGAAAATCGCGGCGAAACAGCCGAAAGATTGGGATAAAGATAAAAAGGGCGAGTGGTCCAAACGCGAAGACCCGGTCATCTATCTCACCGGCGGGCCGGGCGCGCAGGTGACGGGTTACGTCAAGCGCCTCAAGGATCACGGCGTTCTCGCCGCGCGCGATCTCTATATCCTTGAGCAGCGCGGCATCGGCTTTTCAAACGACTTCTGTCCGAAATACGCCCTGTTCGACCCCTCGCTCGCCAACACGCCGGACTGGGACGCCTATGGCCGCGCGCAGACAGCGCAGATGGAGGCGTGTTTCGCCGGCGCGAAAGCCGAGCGCATCGACCTTTCAGGTTACAACACGATCGAGAACGCGCGCGACGTTGAAGCGCTGCGCCGCGCGCTCGGCTTCGATCAGTGGAATGTCTGGGGCATCTCTTACGGATCGATCCTCGGTCAGGCTTATATCAATCAGGATCCCGCCGGCATTCGCGCCGTCGTGCTCGACGCCATCGTGCCGATCACGCCCGGCGCGCATTTCCAGCGCATCGGCACGCATTACCAGCGCGATCTCGATCTTCTCGATGCAGCGTGCGCCGCGCAGCCTTCCTGCGCGCGCACGTATCCGGATCTGCAAAAGCGGTTCAAGGCGGCGATCAACAAGGTGAAGTCGCAGCCGATCGAGGTCGAAGCGATCGACACGGAACAATTTCCCGCCGGCAAGGGTTGGTTCTTTCACGATCTGATCGGCGGCGCGCCTTTTGCGGCCCTCTATGAACAGGAAAATTACCCGACCTTGCCCGCGCTGATCGACGCGATCGCGCGGCGCGTCGAAAAGGACGATTACAAGGCGCTGCGCGCGCTGACGGCGGGCGGGGGATTCGGAGGCCCGGGCGGCTTTGGCATCAGCCAGGGCATGTACAACGCCATCGCCTGCAACGACGGGTGGGTGCTTTATCTGAAAGACGCCGTGGAGCAGGACCAGCGCGAACACCCGGAGCTTGCGAGCATTTTCGGCGACCCCGCACTTCTCGACGATCAGGCCGCGGTCTGCAAACGCTACGGAATGCCGCCGCGTCCGCAAGAGCAATACAAAACGGTGGTCACGGACATTCCAGCCGTCATCGCCAACGGCCAGATGGACCCGATCACGCCGCCTCCGCTCGCACAGATGATCGTTCCCGGCTTCTCGCGCGGGACCTATGTCGAGTTTCCCTTTACCGGACACGGGCCGACGCGGTCGGTGAAATGCGCAGGCGAATTCCTGACGAAGTTCTTCGATGCGCCGGAGGCGCCGGTCGACAAGACCTGCCCCGACAGCCTCAAGGCGCCGGATTTCTCCGGCAAGCTCTATCGTACGGACGGGCTTCTCAATCTCGCATCGAAATTCGCCGAAGACCCGAAGAAACTGGCGCCGCCGGCGTTAATGCTGATCGTCGCCGCGACCGGGCTCCTCGTCGGTTTGATCGTCCTGACGCTTGCGCCGCTCGCGCGGATCATCAATCGCGACATCGCGGCGCCGACATTCGGCGCGCGGCCGCTCGCTTGGGCGACGGCGCTCCTCGGCGCGCTGTCGATCGGCGGCCTCGGGGCGGCGGTCGCAATGACCATGGAGGCGAATGAAATGCTGATCCTGGGCGGTCTCGTCGGCTGGGCGCGCTGGTTCGTGCTGGCAGGGTATGCGACCGGCGTTCTGGGCCTCGGTGTTCTGGCGCTGACGATTCGCGCGCGCCTGCAGCGGGATATGCCGGTTGGAACGCTCACCGGGCTTCTGGCGACCGGCGCGGCGGGACTGTTTCTCTCACTATTTCTGGCGATTAGTGGGATTCTACCCATCTAATCATCGAATATCGCGCGTTTGCGACATGAACGAATATTGCAAGGCGGCATACAGGTCCGCTAGCTCTGTCGGCTGAAAATGGACTCGCCCTCGAAGGGCGGCCGGCTTTTCTTGGAGGAAACGATCGATGGCGACGGCCGAATCCGGAAACGTGATTGACCGTGGGCGACTTCCTGTGAGCCCGCGCTTGGCCGCGCTCGGCGTCGCGGTCGCCGGACTCGCTGTCCTATTCTGGGAAGCGGCGGGCAACCTCTGGTTCCGCTGGGGCCAACAGCAAGAGCTTTCCCACAGCTATTTCATCCCGCTGATCTCGCTTTACCTTGTCTGGCTCAACCGGGAGACGGTGAAGAAGAGCATCGGCGACCCTTCGCTCACGGGCGTCTTCATCATCGGCGCCGCCGTTGCGCTGCTGCTGCTCGGGCAGCTCACCAGCATTTTCCTCTTTCAGCATCT
>CAZNXR010000405.1:0-2574 GCA_964576815.1 uncultured Caulobacterales bacterium
GCGGTTTGCGCGGTCGGCGCCGGCGCAGAGCTTGAAGACCCTTCGTTTGAGCCGCCGCACGCAGCAAGCGCCAGCGCGCTTGCGGCGGTGAACAAGATTGTAGCAACTGAACGCATCCAATTTCCTCCGTAAATTCTTCGGGCCGAAGCCGGCCAAGCCGACATCGCCCAAGGAGCAACAGTCGGATTTATTCGTTTATACGCGTCGAACGCCAAAATAAACTGGATTTTGGGAAAGTGTGGCGATTTGGCGATGTGATCCGATTCTCAGTTGCCTGCGTGTTGTCGCATCTTCACATAGTCAGGCGCGACCGCAGATAGAGAAGGTGCGCGATGAGCGCTGCGGCGAGCGCTCCGGCGATCCAATGCTTGTCCGCGCCGCCGATCGCCAATCGCACGGCGACCATCAGCGCGGCGCCCGAAACGAGCGTCAGCCATAAATCACCGGCGCGCCGCATCGTGGGAAAGAATACGAAGAGCGCCGCAGCCTCGAAGGCGATCGCCAGAAGGATGGCGTCGATGAACCGAGGCGAAATGAAATCGAAGTTCATGACGGCGCGCCGAAGGGCGGGTTGAGCGCGACCACCCGGTAATTGAGATAGGCCGCGAGTGTCACCCACAGGAGGTACGGGACGAGGCACAGGGCGGCGAGCCGTCGGATCGGCAAGAGAAGCACGATCAACGCCAGCACGGACAGCCACAGCGTCGCGACCTCTGCGAGCGCCAAATCCGGACGCTGGAGCCTGAAAAAGAAGAAGCTCCAGGCGATGTTCAGCACCGCGTTGATGAAGAAGAATGATGTGATGAACGCACGCGCCTTGCTCGTTCTGGCTGCGCGCCAGCCGAGAACAGCGGCGATTGCGGTTAGGGCGTAAATGACCGTCCACGCAGGACCGAACGCCCAGTCGGGCGGCGTCAGCGCCGACTTTTCGAGGCTGCGGTACCACGGCCCGATATCGGTCATGGCCCCGCCGATGACCGCGACGGCGACGGCCGCGGCCGCGGCAACGAAGGCTGGCCGGCCGCGCGCCACCGTCAATTCTGCGGCGACACGACGCCGAAAAGGTGCCCGAGATCCTTGAAGAAGATGCGCATATGCGCGGCGTGGTCCGGTTTGCCGAGTTTCTTGTTCATATAGGCGTCCCAGGTGAGACGCTGCACGTCCGGATCCTTACACATGGTGACGAAGCGTTCGCGGCGCTTGTCGCTGCGATACCAGAAATGCTGCATGACGCCGAGAATGAAGAAGACTTTCCCGTGCTCCGCCATGTAGCGCTTGCGCACGCGGGCGAGCGCGCGCGCGTCGCCTGTCGCCAGCATTTCATCGACGCCTTCCGCCGCCATGCGCCCGCCGACCATCGCGTAATAGATCCCCTCGCCCGACGCCGGCGCGACGCAGCCCGCAGCGTCGCCCGCAAGCACGACATCCTTGCCGTTGTCCCAGCGCTTGAGCGGCTTCAAGGGGATCGGCGCGCCCTCGCAGCGCACGGTTTCCATGGCGTCGAGGCCCGTTCTCTCGCGCAGCGTCCCGACTGCGCCGCGGAGCGAAAAGCCTTTGTTGGCCGATCCGACACCGACGCTCGTCGTGTCGCCATGCGGAAAGACCCAAGCGTAGAAGTCCGGCGATAAGTCGCCCTGGTAATAGATGTCGCAGCGCGAGCCGTCGAACAGATCGCCGCCGCTCACCGGCGACTTGATGATCTCATGATAGGCGAAGACGAACGGCGTTTCGCCGCCGCCTTTTATAGTTTCGCGCGCCACCGCGGAATTCGCCCCGTCGGCGCCGACGATAGAGCGTGCACGGATTTTCAACGGGGCGGCGTCCTTCGCCGCGCCTCTCGGGCGCCAGAGCACTGTAACGCCGCCCTCCGCATCGCGTTCGACGCCGAGGAAGGCGCCGGCGCGGCGCTCGGCGCCGGCGGCGCGGGCGCGTTCGCGCAGCCATTCGTCGAAGTGCTCGCGGTCGACCATGCCGACCGATCCGCCCTCGACCGGCATATCGACGCGCTGTTCAGCGGGCGAGATCATCATCGCCGACTTCGCGCGCGCGACGATCTGCGAATCGGGAATGTCGAAGTCGCGGATGAGGCGCGGCGGCACCGCCCCGCCGCAAGGCTTGATGCGATGAGCCTTGTCGAGCAGGAGAACGCGGCGGCCCTTCATTGCAAGGTCGGTCGCCGCGGTCGCACCGGCAGGCCCGCCGCCGACAACAACGGCGTCAAATTGTCCAGCGGGATTGGTGTCGTCGAACGCCATGTCGTCCTCCACTTTCTTCA
The DNA here is from genome assembly GCA_964576815.1 of uncultured Caulobacterales bacterium. Lineage (GTDB taxonomy): Bacteria > Pseudomonadota > Alphaproteobacteria > Caulobacterales > Parvularculaceae > Amphiplicatus. The sequence goes on from CAZNXR010000405.1 coordinate 2,276, forward strand.
CTCGGCCGGCACGGCGTCGCCCGCAGGCATCGCCGGCAGCCTGATGTTGTCTGCACTGGTCTTCCCGACGCGCAACGCGAGCACGGCCGCAACAACGAACGCCGCCGCCTCGACAGAAAAGACGAGCGCAAAAGCGCTCGACGGATCGCCGAGAAACGCGCGCGCGACGTCAAAGGATGCAGCGCCGAGAAACCCGCCGAGGCCGAAGGCGATCGCCTGCGCTGCGCCCCAGACGCCCATGCGCACGCCTTCGCGCCCCGAAGCGCCGGCGCTTGCGAGCGTCATCATCGAGCCGATCG
>CAZNXR010000406.1:0-2573 GCA_964576815.1 uncultured Caulobacterales bacterium
TGCTGTCGGCCGGCGCGTGGCTGCTGACGGCGTTGACTTTCCGTCCGACCGCGGCGCTTTACGGACTGCCGTTCTGGGCGGCGTTCCTGTTGCCGATCGCCGCCGCGCTCTACACGGGAATGACGATTTCATCGGCGCTTCGCTATGCTGGCGGCAGCGGCGGCGCTTGGAAAGGGCGGACCTATCCCGCTTGGGCGAGGACTTCTTGACCGAGACAATGGGCAGGGCGCCGAAGGTTGCGCTGATCGGCGCAGGCGCCATGGGCGGCGCGCTCTTGAAGGGCTGGATCGACAAGAGCGCGATTGACGCCGCCGCGTCCGCCGTATTTGAACCCGCGCCCTCCGCCGCTGTTCAAGCGATGGCGCGCGGGGCGGCCATTTCGCTCAATCCGCCGATAGAGCCGCGGTTCGACGCCGTTGTCCTTGCGATCAAGCCGCAATCGCTCGCGGACGCGGCGCCCTACGCCCCTGTCGCGCGGAACGCTTTTGTCATCTCGGTCATTGCGGGCAAGACAATCGCTTCTGTTTCATCCGTATTCGGAACGCCGCGCGTCATTCGCGCGATGCCGAACCTACCTTCGATGGTCGGCGCCGGCGCGACGGGACTCTATGCGTCGCCGGCCGTTGGCGACGCCGACCGCAAGATTGCGCATGCGTTGATGGCGGCGGTCGGGGAGGTCGCCTTCGTCGATAGCGAGGCGGCGATTGACGCCGTGACCGCGATATCGGGTTCAGGTCCCGCCTATTTCTTTCTCCTCGCCGAGGCCCTCGAAGAAGCGGCGCTCGAGCTCGGCCTGCCGGCCGAAAGCGCCGCGGCGCTCGCCCGGAAAACGCTGGAAGGCGCCGGAGCAGTCGTCGCCGGCGACGGGCGCAGCACGGCCGCTTTGCGCAAGGCGGTGACGTCGCCCGGCGGCACGACAGAAGCCGCGCTGAAAGTTCTCGACGGCGAGGATGGAATAATCCGTAGGCTGATTAAAGAGGCCGCCGCCGCCGCTTTTCGCCGCGCGCAGGAACTGACGGACTGAATTTCTGTCAGGCCGCTGCTGGTTTCGGCGGCGCCAGCTTCGCTTGCAGGCCCGACCGCATTGCGGTGAAAGCGGCGATCAGCATCACGAGGCCGACATAGCGCACGACATAGAGCCCGAGATCGTCGGCGAAGGTTTTGCCGAGCGCTGCGATCGAGGCGTAAATCGAGTGGATGTCGGCGCCCGCCGCCGCCATGCCGCCGATCGGGAACACGACCCGGTCGATGAGGAGTGCGACCGCGCCGAGGAACCAGGCCGAGCGGCGCCGCTTCAGGATGATCGCGATCGTGAAGGTGATGAGGAGCGCCTGCGCGACATCGCTGCCGGAAAAGCCGAGCGCGATGATGTGTTTGAGGTCTTCCATGCCGGTTCCCTTTCGGGCGGATTAACGCAATATCAGGGTTAACGGCGGGTAAAGGTCCCGCAAGAACCGGGTCGAAAGGCCTCGCCGCGCGAGTCACGAGGGGCTTATGAGCGCTGCTATGACCCTTGCCCGCCCGTCCGCCCGGCGACTCGACGGCTATGAGCCGGTCGCAAAGGCGATCGATTTTCTCGTCGCCCACTGGGAGGACCAGCCGGGGCTTGAGGAAACGGCGGCGATCGCCGGTCTTTCGCCGCAGCACTTCCAGCGAGTTTTCAAGGAAGGCGCGGGCGTATCGCCGAAGCGTTTCCTTCAGGCGATGGCGGCGGGCCAAGCCAAGCGCGCCTTTGACGACGGCGCGAGCGTTCTTGACGCCGCTTTCGCGGCGGGACTGTCCGGTCCCTCGCGGCTCCACGACCTTTTCCTCGTGTCGGAGGCGATGACGCCCGGGGCTTATCGCCGGAAGGGCGCGGGCGAGACGATCCGCTTCGCCGAGGCCGATGGGCCCTTCGGCCGCGCCCTCGTCGGGGCGACGGAAAAGGGCGTCTGCTGGCTTTCCTTTGTCGAGCCGCTTGGCCTCAAGCGATCCCTCGAAGAAATGAAGGCCGACTGGCCCGCGGCGTCTTTCATCGAGGATCGCAGTTTCATCGAGCCGCTCGCCGAGCAGGCTTTCACCTTCGCCGTCGGCCAACCGCTTGACCGGCCGCTCGGCCTTTTCGTCCAGGGAACGAATTTCCAGCTGAAAGTGTGGCAGGCGCTGCTGGCCATTCCGTGCGGCGCGCGCGCAACCTATGGCGACATCGCGGAGGCGGTCGGGGCGCCGAAGGCGTCCCGTGCGGTCGGCGCGGCGGTCGGGGCTAACATGATTTCGCTGCTGATCCCTTGCCACCGGGTGATCCTCGCCTCCGGGGTCATCCACAATTATCGCTGGGGCGCGAACCGGAAACGGGCGCTTCTGGCGCTGGAAGCGGCAAGAAAAGCGGCGTAGCGGCTGGAGGCCCGAGGCCGCGTTGCGCCCTTGACCGGGATCGCTATATAGACGCCCTTCCGCGCGAGGGGCCCTTCGGGCCGCGGCGCTTTTCCCACGTCGCTTTCCCGACAGGAGACGGCCAGACCCATGCTGATTTCGCCCGCATTTGCGCAGGCCGCGACGCCGGCCGCCCCCAACCCGCTTTTCCAGCTCATCCC
>CAZNXR010000407.1:0-2562 GCA_964576815.1 uncultured Caulobacterales bacterium
TGATGGCGACCGGTCCTCCGACGAGGGCCACTGCGCCGACGAAGATGAAGATGAAAGGCAAATCGATCACGGCGGTGAGCGTCGCCGAGGAGAAGAAGTCGCGCAGGTTCTCAAACTCTCTGACGAGGCCGGCGGTTGCGCCTGCGCCGCCCTTGCGCGCGTCAAGACGCATCGCCATCAAACTGTCGAAGACGCTCGCGCCGACGACAGCGTCAAGGCGCTGGCCGGCGACGTCGATGAAATAGCCGCGCAGGGATTTCAGGATGAAGTCGAAGAGATGCGCCGCGATGACGCCGATCGTGAGCGCGACAAGCGAGGAGAGCGCGTTGTTAGGAATGACGCGGTCGTAGACCGTCATGATGAAGAAGGACGAAACGAGCCCCAGAACATTGACGAAGAACGCCGCGAGCGCGGTCTGACCATAGACGCGCGCATTTTCGATGACAGGACCTGCGAGCCAGTGCTTTGTCGCTGTGATGTCGCTGAGAAGCGCCGAGATGCGGCTCATCGCTGCGCCGTCCTGTCGTCGTCGCGCGGCGAGAAGCGGCGGATCAGGTCGCCGGTGAACTCCATCAGCGCAAACGCCGCCATGTCGCGGTCGGCGCGTCCCGAGAGACGCCGAACGCCCGCTTCAAACCAGTCGTTCTCCGCTTCGATGAGGTCGAGAAGGGTGCCCCGCGATGCGCGAAAGCGCTCGGCGACGAGATCGCGCGCGGCGCGGTTGGCGGCGAGCGCGTCTTCCAGCGCTTCAAGCCGCGCCGCCGCGGTCGCCTGCCGCTCGAAGGCGATGGCGGCGTCGCGCTCGATCTCCCGGCGGATAAGGTCTTCTTCGCGGGATTGACGTTCGGCTGCGTTTTTCGCCCGCGCGATCTCCGCGCCTCGCGCGCCGCCCGCAAAGAGATCGTAGTTGAGATTGACGCCGGCGCGAATGTCGTAGTCCTCGGCGCCGTTGAAGACGTCGAAGCTGACGCTCGAAAGATTGGCGCGAACCTCCGGCAGGCGCCGGCCCTTCGCCGCGCCGATCTCCGCCTTGAAACTGTCCGTGCGCGCCATCGCCGCCGCCAGGGTCGGGTCGTTCTGGAAGGCGAGGGCGATGGCGGCCTCGCGGCTGGCGACGACGCTCGGGCTATGGTCCGGAAAGGCGAGCGTCGACGGCGGCTCGCCGAAGAACTCGACATAGCGAATTTCAGCCGCACGGGCGCTCTCCGCGAAATCGGCCGCCCGCGCCTTCGCCGCGGCCAGGCGCGCTTCGGCGCGAAGAACGTCAGCTTGCGCGCTTGCGCCAAGGCGCTCGCGGGCTTTCATATCGCGGACGAGCTTTTCATGCCGCGCGACGAATTCGGCGCCGAGCGTCGACATGCCTTGTTGGACGGCGGCGTCGAGATAGACCGAGAGCGCGCGCAGGGCGAGATCGTTGATGCGCGCTTCGATCGTGCGTTCGCGTTCGCGCGTGCGGGCGCGCGCCGCTTTGATCCGGGCGAAGGCCGCGCCGCCGTCGAAGACAAGCTGGCTTGCGGTCAACCCGGCGTTCACCTGTCCGTTCGGCCGCAGCGATTCAACGACATTCGGCGTCGATGCGCCGAAACTGCGGTCGATGACATAATCGGCGTCCACGCTCGCCGACAGTCGCGGATAGAGCGCCGCGCGCGCTGCGCGCGTCTCCGCCCGTGCGATCGCAGCTTCCGATTCTTCGGCCGCCAGCAGGGGATGTCGGCGGATCGCCCCGGCGACCCTGTCGTCGAAGTCCGTATCAACGGCAGTCGCCGGTGCGCCGGCCCCTTCTGACTTCGCGCGGATGATGGCGGGCTTCTCGTCGGCCGACGGGTAGAGAGGTCCGAGACGTTCTTTCGGGGCGGCGATCGCGGTCGAACTCGCCGCTGCTGCGGCTGCGTACAGGATCCACCGCAACGGGTTTTTCATTTGGCCGCTCGCCTTCACCAAACCGGCGCCGGCGACGGTCAGCCGGCGCGCCCTTCAGTAAAGGCGAGGATTAGACCGGGTTTGTAGACAAACCATTAACTGTAACCCGCCCGCATGCGCCAATGCGGGACCGGCGGCGTTAAACATCGGCAAGAGTTTAGCGGCGGACATATTGCTGCAGATGCCGCGGCAAGGGCCGGCCGGCAGGCTGCGCCGGAACGGGGTCCGGGTCAGGTTCGGGCGGCGGCGACGCCGCGGACGCCTCCGCAGAAACCGCCGCCCGCTCGCGGCTTTCAAGCGCGACCGAGCGTGCAAGCCCGACGCAGATCCCGCAGAGCACCCAGGTGACTTCCTTGATTTGTGCGATGGTGTTCGACGTCGTGGCGAGGATGACGGTCAATCCAAGAAGCGCGGCGAAATACGCCTGACAGTAGGGCTCAAGATTGGAATTCATCTTGCGCGCCGGACCGATCGCCTGAAGTGCGGCGAGCAGCGCGAAGCCGACGGCGCCAAGATAAAGCGAGAGCCCGACCAGGCCGGAATCGAGGACGATTCGCAAATAGGCGTTGACAATATCGATGATGCCCTGGCCCTGAACGAGCTCCTGCATCGCGGCGCTCTCCATATAGCCTTCAGAGCCGA
>CAZNXR010000408.1:0-1441 GCA_964576815.1 uncultured Caulobacterales bacterium
TCACCTCAACGAAACGGTCGGCAAGGCCGGACGTCAGCGCCTGAAGGGCAACCGCCCGTCGGTGCGCGGCGTCGCGATGAACCCGATCGATCACCCGCATGGCGGCGGCGAAGGCCGCACTTCCGGCGGGCGCCATCCGGTGACCCCGTGGGGCAAGCCCACCAAGGGCCGCAAGACGCGCAAGAACAAGCGCACGCAGAAGATGATCCTGCGCTCGCGTCACGCGCGCAAAAAAGTGAACTAAGGGGCAGGAGAGAAGTATGCCACGTTCAGTCTGGAAAGGCCCCTTCGTCGACGGCTATCTTTTGAAGAAAGCCGACGAAATGCAGGGCGGCGCCCACAAGGGCGGCATCAAGACCTGGTCGCGCCGATCGACGGTGCTGCCGCAATTCATCGGCCTCACTTTCAATGTCTACAACGGCCATAAATTCATCCCGGTCCACGTGACCGAAGACATGGTCGGCCACAAGCTCGGCGAGTTTTCGCCGACGCGCACCTTTTACGGCCATGGCGCCGACAAGAAGGTGAAGAGGAAATAGTCATGGGCAAGGCCAAGAACGAACGGCGCATGGGCGACGATCAGGCGATGGCGAAAGCCTCGAACCTGCGCGTCTCGCCGCAGAAGCTGAACCTCGTCGCGCAAATGATCCGCGGCAAGAAAGTCGACAAGGCGCTCGCCGAACTCGAATTTTCAAGGAAGCGCATCTCGAAAGAGGTCAAGCGCTGCCTTGAGAGCGCGATCGCCAACGCCGAGAACAACCACAATCTCGACATCGACAGCCTGGTCGTCGATCGCGCCTTTGTCGGCAAGAACATGGTCCTGAAGCGCTGGTCGCCGCGCGGGCGCGGCCGCATGGGCCGGATATTCAAGCCGTTTGCAGAAATCACCATCGTGGTGCGTGAAGTCGAGGAGGCCGCCTAATGGGTCAGAAGGTCAATCCGGTCGGCTTGCGCCTGGGCGTCAACCGCACCTGGGATTCGCGCTGGTTCGCCAATAAGGCGACCTATGGGGACCTCCTCCACGAGGACCTCAAGATCCGCGAATTTCTGCACGAAAAGCTGAAGCAGGCCGGCGTGTCGCGCATCATCATCGAGCGCCCGCACAAGAAGTGCCGGGTGACGATCTACACCGCGCGCCCCGGCGTCGTTATCGGCAAGAAGGGCGCCGACATCGAGAAGCTGCGCTCCGAACTGCAAAAACTGACGAAATCGGAAACGGCGCTCAACATCGTCGAAATCCGCAAGCCCGAGATCGACGCGACGCTCGTCGCCGAGAACATCGCCCAACAGCTTGAACGCCGCGTCGCGTTCCGCCGCGCGATGAAGCGCTCGATGCAGACGACGATGCGCATGGGCGGGCTCGGCATCCGCGTCAACGTATCGGGCCGCCTCGGCGGCGCCGAGATCGCGCGCATCGAGGGGTATCGCGAAGGCCGCGTGC
>CAZNXR010000408.1:1451-2561 GCA_964576815.1 uncultured Caulobacterales bacterium
CCTACGGCGCGATCGGCGTCAAGGTGTGGATCTTCAAGGGCGAGATCATGGAGCACGATCCGATGGCGCAGGAAGCGCGCATCGTCGAGGCTCAGACCGGCGGCGTCGCTTCGCAACGTCGCGAAGGCGCAAGGGCCTAAGGCCAAAGCATAAGGGACGAGTTGGAGAGCAGACATGCTGCAGCCGAAGCGTACGAAATACAGAAAGCAGTTCAAAGGCCGGATCAGCGGAAACGCTAAGGGCGGCACGGAACTGAACTTCGGATCGCACGGCCTCAAGGCCGTTGAGCCCGAGCGCGTCACCGCGCGTCAGATCGAAGCGGCGCGCCGCGCGATCACGCGCGAAATGAAGCGCGCCGGCCGCGTCTGGATCCGCGTATTCCCAGACGTGCCGGTGTCGAAAAAGCCGACGGAAGTCCGGATGGGCTCCGGCAAGGGCGCGCCCGAACTCTGGGTCGCGCGGGTCAAGCCCGGCCGCATCATGTTCGAACTCGACGGCGTCACCGACGACGTGGCGAAGGCTGCGCTTCTTCTCGGCGCGGCGAAGCTGCCGATCAAGACGCGCATCGTCAAGCGTCTCGGCGAATAGGGGATCAGGGTCATGAAAGCCTCAGAAGCGCGCGACCTCACCGAAGACCAGCTGAAGGACCGGCTCCTTCAGCTCAAGAAGGAGCAGTTCAACCTGCGCTTTCAGCGGGCGTCGGGCCAGCTTGAGAAAACCTCGCGCGTCGGCGAAGTCCGCAAGGACATCGCGCGCGTCAAGACAGTGCTGCGCCAGAAGGCGCTGGCGGCGAAACAGTAGGACGGATCGGACATGCCAAAGCGCATTCTTCAAGGAACGGTCGTAAGCGACAAAGGCCAGAAAACGGTCGTCGTCAGCGTCGAGCGCATCGAGAAGCACCCGGTGCTTCTGAAGACCATCAAACGCTCGAAGAAGTTCCATGCGCATGATGAAGCGAACAAGTTCAAGATCGGCGATCTCGTGCAGATCCAGGAATGCGCGCCGAAGTCGAAGCTGAAGCGTTGGGAAGTCATCGGGCTCGGCTCGAAGGGTTGATGAGTTAACGGCGGGCGCGCCCGCCAAAAAATGAGGACGGACCGAAAAGTCCGT
>CAZNXR010000409.1:0-1555 GCA_964576815.1 uncultured Caulobacterales bacterium
GGAGAGCGCGCGCTCGACCCGCCGCCGCCGCCCGCAGCGGAAAGGCTGTCGATCTCGCCCAACGTCGTTCTTTTCCGCGGCGCGGTTCCGCGCGCGGTCTGCGCCTATGTGATGGAGCACGCCGCGCCGCGGCTCGGCCCGGCGCTCGTCTACGATCCGCGCGGGGGCGCCATGATGCGCGATCCCTTGCGGTCATCCGCGACGGCGAGCCTTGGACCGCTCGATCTCGATCTGCCGCTCGTCGCGCTCAACCGGCGTATCAGCGCGCTCGCGGGCGTTCCGGACGCGCAAGGGGAATTCCTCAGCGTGATGCGCTATCGGCCGGGCGAAGAGTACCGGCCGCATTTCGACATCATCCCGCCCGGCCCGGACCTTGAGCGCAACGGCCAGCGGATCAAGACGGCGCTGCTCTATCTCAATGACAGTTATGAGGGCGGAGAGACCGCCTTTTTGGCTGCAGATATCAAGGTGCGGGGCGGGGCGGGGGATGTCGTCATATTTTCAAACGTCACCGCGGACGGGCGCGGCGACCCGGCGTCGCGCCATGCCGGGCTTCCGGTCGCGTCTGGGGAAAAATGGCTGGCGTCGAAATGGTTTCGAGAGCGGCTTTTCGATTTTTAGCCTTGCGCCGATATAACATTGCTATAACAATTTGCCCGCTATCGGGGAACAGGACATGGCGAACTCGCGCAACGGCGGCAACGGACATTTCCACGGCCACGACCACCATGACCATGACTCAGCGGAATGTCGGCATCCTTCCGGATTGACGCGCAACGAAAGCCTGGTCTGGGACGCGCTCAATGACAGCGTCGATCCGCTGAAGGCGTATGAGATCCTCGACATGCTGAAAGCGCGCGGGGTGCGCGCACCGATGACCGTCTATCGCGCGCTCGAAGGCCTTGAAGGGAAAGGCTTCATCCACAAGCTCGAAGGGCTCAACTCCTTCGTCCTCTGCAAGCATGACGGGCCGCACGACGTACAGGTCTTTCTTGTCTGCGAAACCTGCGCGTCGGCGACGGAAGTCGAGATCGAGGGGGTGGAGGCGGCGCTGCGTCCTGTCATCCGGCGGGCGGCGTTTCAGATGAAAACGGCGCGCCTCGAAGCCCGGGGGGTATGCGCCGACTGCGTCGATCCGGCGCCGCAGCCCTGATCGTTCCCCAGATCGTCGGGCGTGATTTTGGAATCACGCCGCCGATCTAGCCCTTTGGTGGTCGCGCCGTTTTGGCGGAAGACCGGCGCCCACTTTTCCGCCCGGCGCTCTGACGCGCAAAACGACTCATTGACTGGCCGGCGCCCGCAACTATGGTCGCGGCCGCCGGGCTCGCCCGGCAAGCCCGTGCCTCGCGGGAGAGATCCGGCTTCGCCTCCTGACGGAGGCTCGGCCGGGCGCCGAAGGAGCAACCGCCCCGGAAACTCTCAGGCAAAAGGACCGCGACGGGCGACTAAAGGCTGGAAAGCGACGGAGCGATCAGACGCTCCGTACACCGACGGAGTAACCCTCGCGCCAACGGGGGGAAATCTCTCAGGTTCCCGTGACAGCCGGGGTTTCGCC
>CAZNXR010000409.1:1565-2549 GCA_964576815.1 uncultured Caulobacterales bacterium
CCCCCGCCGATCGGCGGGCGGACACTCATGGGAATCGCAATGACCGACGCCGCCAATCCGTTAAAGCGCACGCCCCTTCACGGGCTCCATCTTTCGCACGGCGCGAAGATGGTGGCGTTCGCGGGCTATGACATGCCCGTTCAATATCCGGACGGCGTCCTCAAAGAACACCTCTGGACGCGCGCCAAAGCCGGCCTGTTCGATGTATCGCATATGGGCCAGGCGTTCCTGAAATCGACTGAAAAGCCGCGTGGGACCGAGGAGGCGCACGCCGCCGTCGCCGCCGCGATCGAAAGCCTCGTGCCGGGCGAAGTTCTCAAACTGAAGCGCGGCGCGATGCGCTACAGCGTCCTCTTGAACGAAGAAGGCGGCGTCCTCGACGATCTGATGATCACGCGCCCCGCCATGGCGTCCGGCGACGGCACGCTGTTTCTTGTCGTCAACGCGGCGTGCAAGGACGCGGATTTCGCGCTCATCAACGCAAGGCTCGCCGGCCGCGTCGAACTCGAGATTTTGAAGGACCGCGCGCTCATCGCGCTGCAGGGGCCGAAAGCCGCCGCGGTCATCGACAGCCATTTCCCGGGCGCCGCGACGCAAGCCTTCATGTCGATGCGCCCGCTCGAATGGCGCGGAACCTATGTGCTGCTCTCGCGCTGCGGCTACACCGGCGAAGACGGTTTCGAGATTTCCGTGCCCAATGAAGACGCGGAGCGCTTCGCCCGCGCGCTGCTCGACCATCCCGATGTCGCGCCGATCGGGCTCGGCGCGCGCGATTCGCTAAGGCTTGAAGCGGGGCTCTGCCTTTACGGCCACGATCTTGATCCCTCGACCTCGCCGGTCGAAGGCAATATCGGGTTCATCTTCGGCAAGCGGCGGAAGGAAGCCGGAGACTTTCCGGGGGCCGCGCGCATCTTCCGGGAGCTGACGAATGGCCCGATGCGGCTGCGCGTCGGCATCCTTCCGGAAGGCCGCGCGCCGGCGCGC
>CAZNXR010000410.1:0-1525 GCA_964576815.1 uncultured Caulobacterales bacterium
CAGGCGATTTTCCTTTCCCGATTGCTAAGGGAAAGGGGCTATCGCGCATTCACCCTGAATTTCGGCGTGCTGGATGATGACTTGACGCATGTCACAACAATCGTGTCCGTCGCCGACAAATATTTTCTGGTCGACTCGACTTTTGGATTCTATCTAGCCGATAAATTTTTGGATTCACCTTTGAATTTGCTGGATGCGATAGATGGCGCAGCGTTCCAGTTCAAATCCTTTGAGGCTTCCCAAAGAGACTTTCTTTTTTTCGACGGGGATCCGAAGCTTACAGAGGCGCGGAGAAATGGGGAGGTCGTTGAGTGCAGCAAGGGCGCCGACGGCGTCGTTCGTTGCGATCGTCCGGCATTTGGAGCGCGTGTCTATTTCGAAACGTGGTCGGCGGCGCTTGTCCGCAACGGCTTGCCTCCAGATGAGCGCGCCTTTCTTGAGCTGCTAAGGCGAGGCTTTTTCGGCGTGGACCGCCCCGACTGGCCCGAGACGCAACGCTTTGTCGCCGAGCTTCTGAAACGCGGAATCCCCTTTGTTCCGACCGATTCCGGCAGCGCCACGGCGATGCTTGTCGGTGACACGAAAACACCAACAGAATCGGCCCATTAAACGCTCCATTTGCATCGCCAATCTGTCATTTGACGGGGCCGGGGGCATTTCCTAGAAGCCGGGGAATCTTAGCAAGCGATGGTTGCAGCCGAACCGCGCTGCGGGGAGTGAGTTCTTCGGATGTCCAAGGTCGTCGTCATCGGGCTCGGCTATGTCGGCCTGCCTTCCGCCGCGCTGATCAGCGAGGCGGGGCACGAGGTTCTTGGCGTCGACATCAATGAGGGCCTGATCGCTTCGCTGAAGGATGGGCGCTGTCCGCTCGCCGAGGCCGAGATCAAGGAAATCGTCGAGGGGAGCCTGCGCGCCGGGCGCCTCAAGGTCGCACTGAAAGCCGAACCGGCTGACATCTTCATCATTTGCGTGCCGACGCCGATCACCGAAAACAAGCACGCTGACCTGACCATGGTCGCGGGCGCCATTCGCGCGACCGCGCCCTTCATCAAAAAGGGCGATATGGTCATTCTCGAATCGACAAGCCCGATCGGCACGACCGAGGCGCTGATCGCGGGCGCGCTGAAGGACAAGGGGCTCGACCCCCTTTCGGATGTCGATGTCTGCTATTGCCCCGAGCGGGTGTTCCCCGGGAACACGGTGCGGGAGATTCTCCATAATGATCGCGTCGTCGGCGGCCTGACGCCGCGCGCGGCCGCGCGCGCCAAGGCTTTCTATGAAAGTTTTTGCAAGGGCGAGGCGTTTCCGGTCTCGGCCGCAGAGGCGGAATTTTCAAAGCTGATGGAGAACACCTATCGCGACGTGAACATCGCGCTCGCCAACGCCTTTGCCCATGTCGCGGAGGAAGCCGGCGTTGATGTCGCCAAGGTTATTGCGGTCGCGAACCGCCATCCGCGCGTTCACGTTCATGCGCCGGGGCCCGGCGTCGGCGGCCATTGCATTCCGGTCGATCCGTGGTTCCTGA
>CAZNXR010000410.1:1535-2549 GCA_964576815.1 uncultured Caulobacterales bacterium
CCAGCTTCTTCATGCCGCGCGCCTCATCAATGACGGCCAGCCGGCGAAGCTGCTCGACCGGGCCGAGGATCTGGGGCTCCAGCGCGGATCGAAAGTCACGGTGCTGGGCGCGGCCTATCGCGGCGACATCGACGATGCGCGCGACACGCCGACCGAACTGCTGCTCGAACTCCTTGCGGCGCGCGGCTATCGCTGGCGGGTGCATGACCCGTTCGTCACGCGTATGCACATGCATTCGGCGATCGATCCCCGCCTGACCGACGACCTGCCTTCCGCGGTTGAGGGCGCGGCGGCGCTGTTCGTGATGACGGATCACTCGGCCTATCGCGGTCTGACGCCGGAAGCGCTCGGCGCGCCGGCGCCGAAAATCGTGGTCGACGGGCGCCGGTGCGTCGACGTCGCAAAGTTTCTCGCCGAAGGCTCGACGGTCATTCCCGTCGGCGCGCCGGCGCAATGGCCGAAAGATGCCGCGCCCGGCCGGCGCGCGAGCGATCATTGACGATGGGCGCAGGCGGTGACCGCGGCGGCGCGTCCGCTGCGCGCCGGCGTCTTGCCCAATCAGGAGCGTCTTCGTGAAGCAAGTGCTGATGACGAACGACAAGGCGATCATCGCCCGCGTGCCGCGGCCCGCGGCCGATCCGGGATCGCTGCTCGTCCAGACCCATTACTCATTGATCAGCACCGGGACGGAACTCGCCTCGCTGAAGGCCGTGCTGTCGAAGGACGACGCCGGCGCGATGGGCAAGGCCAGCGAATTCGCCTCGCGCGCGTCCTATTATCTCGGCAAGGCGGTCAACAATCCGGGCAAGGCCGCCCAGCGCCTGTCCCAGATCGCCGCCGCGCGCGTGAAGCGCCTGACCGAAGCGGCGCGCGCGCCGCGCGCCGGCGGCCCGAAGGTCGTCCAGCTTTCCGATCTCGACTGGCGCAAGGTCAGCGCGACATCGTTCGAGCGTCGCGATCGCGGCGGCTTCGCGTTTGACGCCGACAGCAGCGGCGGCGGCTACCAGGCGATCA
>CAZNXR010000411.1:0-2542 GCA_964576815.1 uncultured Caulobacterales bacterium
ACCGCGGCGGCGCGCGCCTTTTCGCCGAGCGCGGTGAGCGAGGGGCCCTCAAACGCTTTTTGCAAAGTGCGCGTCAGCTCTTCGCGGTGGCCTGACCTAACGAGAAGCGCGGTCTCGCCATGCGTCAGCAATTCGCCGATCTGCGCAAGATCACTGGCGATGATCGGTTTGCCCATCGCCATATACTCGAAGATCTTGGTCGGCGATCCGAAGAATTCCGACCCATCGGGGTTTGCAGTGGTCGGCGACAACAACACGTCGCCCGCAGCCAGCAGCGCGGGCGCCTCGCTCGCGGGGATCATCCCCGGAAAGAAAATTGTTTGACCGTCGATGAGGCCGCGCCGGCGCGCAATCGCGCGGCACTCTTCCCGGCGTTGGCCGTCGCCCGCTAAAACTAATGCTGCGCACTTCGCAAGACGCGGTGCCCTATCAAGTACGTCAGCGAAGGCTTCGACCGCAATTTCAGCGCCGTGCCAAGGCCCGAAACTGCTCAACAGTACGGCTGCGCGCCGATCCCCAAGACCGAGCCGCCCGCGCATTTCGACGCCGTCGCAACCGGGATGGAACCGCTCCGGATCGACCGCATTCGGCGACAGAAGGATGCGCTCGGGATGGACGCCTCGTTCGATCAAGTCGCTGCACAGCGGCTTACTAACGGCCAGCACGAGATCGGCGCGCCGCAACAACAGCGTCTCGATTTCGGCGAACTCCTCGGCAAACGGCAGTCCTTCTCCCCAATTGCGCGCAACCCATACTTCGGGCCCGTTGTATTCAAGGATAAGCGGGCGTTTACGGCGGCGCGCCAGTCTAAGTCCGCTGATGTCGCCAAGGCCGCTGCGCTGATAGACGAAATGCGGCGCTCTGTCGCACAGGCGGATCGCTTCGGCGTAAAGGCCGCGATTGGCGATGAAGTGCAGGCCGGCGCCCGCTTGCCAACCGTTGATCTCGGTTAGGTCGATCCGCTTCACGCAAACCTCGGCGGAGAGACACGGAATGGCGTCCGTCGTTGCGACATCGATCCCGCCGAAGACTTTCGCCATTGCGTTGATGACGCCAGCGGCGTGCGAATAGGAACCGCCGACCCGCGCGCCGAACCATAGGTTCGGCCGCCAGTAAAAGGGCGCGCCGGGTGCCTCGGCATATCCGTTCTGGCGAACCGGGATTGACCGCAAATACGCAAGAAGGGCCCCGGCGGCCTTCTGCGGCGCCTCGCGCTTGCGAAGCGCCGTTCGAAGAACGGCACGCGGCCCGACTGCGACGCAAGATGCTCCGTCCAGTGAACAAATCTCCGCTTTCGCCGGCGCAAGCATCAAGAGCGCGACAAATGTCTTCAAAGGACTCGGAATTGCCGCGGGCTGCTCCACGAGGAGCCGCACGCGCCGCCATCTCAACAGGCCCTTTAGCCGTTTCAGGGCCTTCAGCGTTTCGTCGAAGGGCGCTTGCGTCCAGCCGTCAGTCGGGCGCCGCCCCGCATCCGGCGCCGCAAGCAATTCGAGATTGCGCGCCTTCATCGCAGCCACTTTCGCCGCCAAAGCGCAAGATTGACGATCGGAAGCAGATAGGAGGAATAGTCGCGCGCGCCGCTTACATGCCTATTGAAGAGCCCCGAAATCCTCTGCCCGTCGAAAGGGCTCGCCTTGTCGGCCGCTTCTTCTCGCAGGACTTCGGCGATCTCCGTGCGAAGGCCCCCGCGCAGCCATTTCGCCATCGGCGCGCCGAGGCCGATTTTCGGACGCGCAAGCGTTTCCTGCGGCAAGAAACCCTTGAGCGCTCTTTTCAGCAGGGGCTTGCCGCCGCCAGCCCCAAGAACCGTCTTCGCCGGCAGCATTGCAACATACTCGACAAGACGATGATCTAGGAACGGCACGCGCGCTTCGACGGATGAGCCCATCGTGATTTTATCGACGCGCATGAGCAACAGCTCCGGCAACCGGAAAGACAGATCGCGGCGGCGCATTTTGACGAAGCGTGCCTCGCCGCCGCCGGCGCTGTCAGCGTAGCCGCCACCGAGCACGGCGAGCCGCTCGTTAAGCGAGCGCGGCGAACCGCCGTTCGACGCCGGATCGGCGGAAGCCTCAGCCGTAAGCGCCCCCGGCTTCAATATCCGCGCGACCTGCATCGGGCGCAAGGCCTCGGCGCCGGACCGGAACCGCCCGCGACCGTCCGCGACGCTTGCCGCGACGTCGAGCGCCCCGATGAGGCCGAAGCGTTCGAAGGGCACGACAGACGCGGCGGCGCCGAGCATCGACGACAGGAAGGGTGCCGCCCTCCCGAGCCCATCAAGACAGCGCCACGCGCTTGCCTCGGAAATGAAGCCGCGCCACGCCGGATAGCCGCAAAAGAGCTCGTCGGCTCCTTCGCCCACGAGCGCAACCTTGACGCCCTGAGCGTGAACGGCCGCGGAGAGAAACTGAAGCGGAATGCTCGCCCAGTCGGCTATCGGCTCGTCCATGCCGGCCATCAGTTGCGTGAGGCCCGCCATCGCGCCAGCCTCCTCAATCTCAATGACCTCGTGCGGACAGCCGAAATGCGCAGCAAGGGC
>CAZNXR010000412.1:0-2524 GCA_964576815.1 uncultured Caulobacterales bacterium
GTCAGGCCCGATGCGGAGGCAAGGCGCGCGCCAGCGCGCGCGCTGACGCTCGTGATGATCCTTCTTGCCCTCTCGCCGACCGCCTATCCGTGGTATGTGATCTGGGCTGCGGCGCTGTTGCCGCTTGCGCCAAGCCTCGGCGCGGCGCTGCTGACGGCAGGCGGGGCGATCTACATCCTGCGCTTTCCGAACGACCTGACGGGCGCGGAGCCGCCCTTCCTTCTCCTCGGCGCGCAGATCGCGCTGCCGCTCGCCGTTCATCTCCTGATGCGCCGGCGGGCGCACGAATGACGCCGCTTTGGGAGCTGACGATCAAGGCGGTCATTCCGGCGCGCAATGAGGAGCGGGCGATCGGCGCGGTGTTGCAGCAAGCGCCGTCGTTTCTCGCCGAGATCATTGTCGTCGACAACGGCTCGCGCGATCGCACGGCGGAAATCGCCCGGGCGCATGGCGCGCGCGTCGTCACGGAGCCGCGCGCCGGCTACGGCCGCGCCTGCAAAGCCGGCGTCGCCGCGGCGCTTCCCGCCGACATCATCCTCTTCATGGACGCCGACGGCGCCGACGACCCGGCCGACGCCGAATCCATTGTCGCGCCCGTCGCTTCGGGCGAGGCCGATCTCGTCATCGGCTCACGGATGATCGGCCGCGTTGAAAAGGGCGCGCTGACGCTGCCGCAGCGGTTCGGCAACCGGCTCGCGACGCGGCTCATCAACCTGTTCTGGGGCGTCCGCTTCACCGATCTTGGACCCTTTCGGGCGATCAGCGCCGCCGCGCTCGCGCGCCTCGCGATGGATGACGACGCCTATGGCTGGACCGTCGAGATGCAGGCGCGCGCCGCCAAGCAGGGCCTCCGCGTTCGCGAGACGCCGGTGCGCTATCGCCGCCGCGTTGGGACGTCGAAGATTTCGGGAACGCTGCGCGGCGTCGTCATGGCGGGCGCGACGATCCTCTATGTCGTCTTCCGCGAAAGGCTGCGCGACGGGCCGCTTCTGCGGCGCCGGCGCCATTTGTAACGGGTGAGGGCTACGCTAGACTGCCTCCGGAGGGCGAGGGGCATGGCGAGCGACACGCCGGACATTGAACCGATCGACGGCGGCGGCGCCGCCGAAACGGCTGCGATCGCGGCCGCCGTCGCTGCGGCGGCGGTCTGCGTTTCCTGCGGGACAAAGATCGTCGGCGCCTGGTGCGCGGGTTGCGGCCAGAGAAACGACGACATGCGCCGCAGTTCCTTCGTGCTCGCCAAGGATTTCATGAAGGACACCTTCTCGTTCGACGGGCGGATGTGGCGCACGCTCGGACTACTTGCCGCCTCGCCCGGCACGGTTCCCTCGAACTACAGCCACGGCAAACGCTCGCGCTACACGCCGCCAGTGCGGCTTTTTCTCGTCGTCAGCTTTCTGTTCTTCCTGATCCTAGGACTGACGCACACCCTCATCGTCGCCGTCGAAGTGCGCGCGCGCACGCCGGAGGAGACCGCGGCGGCGAAAGAAGCGATGGCCGAAGGCCTCAAGGCGGCCGGGCCGGAGGTGAAAGCCGAGGTCGAAGCGGCGATGCGGGAGCGCGGCGCGGATAACGCCGCGATCGTGATCGACGATCAAACGCTCGACTGCGAATTGTCGGCCGCGACGCGGTTCTTCGTCCGCCCGCAAGACGTCGAAGTCGACAAGGCGCTGTGGGCGCGCTGCCGCGACAGCCTCGTCGAAGGCATCAAGTCCGAAATCGAGGAAGGCGCCGCGAAAGACCCCGAGCGCAAGGGCGAAATGGCGGAGACACTCACCGTCATGGAGCGCGTCGTCGCCGGCGTGACGCGGGCGATCGAGGACCCGGAAGCGTTCAACGCCAGCCTCAACAACTGGCTGCCGCGGATGATGTTCCTGATGGCGCCGGTGCTCGCGCTCATTATGACGCTGTTCCTGCGCGGTCGGGACGCATTGCTCTTCGACCATCTCGTTTTTTCGCTCTACGCGCATGCGACGGCGTTCGCGATCATCGGGCTCGCGGTCGTCGCCGTGCAGCTCGGGTTGCCGAGCGTCTTCACCGCGTCGTCGATCGCGCTCGCTCTTTACTTCATCGTAGCGATCAAGCGCGGCTACCGGCGCGGCTGGATCAAGTCGGTATGGACGGGCCTCGGCGCGGGATTTCTTTATCTCACCGTGCTGTCGCTCGCCGTCATCGCCCTGATCTCGAACCAGATCCTCAAGGGCGGGTGAAGGTTCGGCGTCATGACAGCGACGCCCGCAGCGCCGCCGCGCGCGGACTAGCGCCTGTTGCGGGCAGATTGAGTCGCGACCTCTCCCCGCTCATTCCCGCGAAAGCGGGAATCCATGCCTCAAATTGCCGCGCTTCGTGGCGCTGGATCCCCGCTTGCACGGGGATGAGCGGAAGGAAAATTCCCCATCTTGGTCGGATTGCACTCTAACCGATCCGCATCAGGACGACGCCCAGAAGAATGATCGCCGCCGCCGCCACGCGCCAGGCCGACGCGCGCTCGCGAAGGAAGAAGACGGAGATCGCGAGCGCGAAG
>CAZNXR010000413.1:0-2522 GCA_964576815.1 uncultured Caulobacterales bacterium
GCGCTAGACTGGTCGTCGGACGCCGGCGCCGTCGTCGTGATGGCCGCGAAGGGTTACCCCGGCGCCTATGAAAAAGGCTCGCCGATCCGCGGCCTTGACGCCGCGCAGCGCTGCGAGGGCGTCATCGTCTTCCACGCAGGGACGGCAGGCGACGCGTCGGCGCCCATCGCCGCCGGCGGACGCGTCCTCAATGTCACGGCGACGGGCCATACCATTCGCGACGCGGTCGAGCGCGCCTATAAGGGCGTCGGCGCCATCGACTGGCCGGAGGGCTTCTGCCGGCGCGATATCGGCTGGCGCGCGTTGAAGGCGCTGTTGTAGGCGGTTCTCATGAAGACAGTTGATCGCTGGAAGAAAGAGTCGAAGACGCTGGTGTCGGGCGGGCGGCGCCTCGCCTATTGGACGACCGAGGAACGTAATGAGGCAAAGCCCTTACTTCTTTTGATCCACGGTTATCCGACGTCGTCCTGGGACTGGACCTTCGTCTGGGACGGGCTGAAGCGCCATTTCCGGCTCGCCGCCCTCGACATGCTCGGCTTCGGGCTTTCCGAAAAGCCGCGCGACATTTCCTATTCGATCGCCATGCAGGCCGACTTTCAGGAAGCGTTCCTCGCCCATCTCGGCGCCGGCTCGGCGCATGTCTTCACCCATGACTACGGCAACACCGTCGGGCAGGAACTGCTCGCGCGTCACGATGAGGGCTCGCTGAGCTTCATCGTGCAGTCGATGGCGTTCCTCAATGGCGGGCTTTTTCCCGAACAGCACCGCGCGCGCCCGATCCAGAAGCTGGGGCTGACGCCGCTTGGGTTTCTGATCGGCCTCCTGCTGACGAAGGACAAGTTCCGCAAGACGCTCGATGAAGTCTACGGACCGGCGACGAAAGCGTCCGACGCCGAGATCGCCGCGCACTGGGCGATGATCAACGCAAACGGCGGCAGGAAGGTGCTCCACCGGCTCCTTTCCTACATTCCGCAGCGGCGCGAGCACCGCGAACGCTGGGTCGGCGCGCTAAAGGCCGCGCGCGTTCCGATGCGGCTCATCGACGGCGGCGCGGACCCCGTCTCGGGCGCGCATCTCTATCGCTATTACAAGGAGCAGGTTCCGAACGCCGACGCCGTGCTGTTTGACGATATCGGCCATTATCCGCACACGGAAGCTCCCGACCGGGTCCACGCCGCCTTTCTTGAATTCCACCGCAACCTGAAAACGGTCGATGCATGAAGGCCTTTCTCGCGATTTTCTTCTCCGTTTTCTTCGCGGAGCTCGGCGACAAGACGCAGCTGGCGACGATGCTCTTCGCCGCAGACGGCCGATCCTCGCCGATGATGGTTTTCGCGGCGGCGGCGCTCGCGCTCGTTACGGCGACAGGGCTTGCGGTCCTCTTCGGCGCCGCGGCGGAGCGCTGGCTCGGCTTCCTGCCGCTGAAGCTGATTGCGGGCGCGGGCTTTCTCATCATCGGCGGCTATCTCGTCGTCGAGCATTTCGCCAAAGCCTGAAGGGGGAAGCATGAGCGCGGCCGGCAAGGAATTCACGGGCGTCACCGCGACGCCGGAGCGGCTGAAATTCGACGAAGCCGCGCTCGCTCGCTTCATGTCGGCCCATGTCGAGGGTTACAAGGGCCCGCTGACGGTCGAGAAGTTCAAGGGCGGGCAGTCGAACCCGACCTATCTTCTCTCAACCCCGGCGCGGAAATATGTGCTGCGAAGAAAGCCGCCCGGAAAGCTGCTTCCTTCCGCGCATGCGGTCGAGCGCGAATATCGGGTGATGGCCGCGCTTCATCCCCTCGGCTTTCCCGTTCCGAAGACCTACGCCAATTGCGAGGACGATACCGTCATCGGCACCGCGTTCTTCATCATGGATTTCGTCGACGGGCGTATTTTCTGGGATGCGAGCCTTCCTGACGTCGATCCCGCCGGCCGGCGCGCTTTGTTCATGGAACTGGTCGATACCCTGGCGACGCTGCACACCGTCGACTTTCGCGCCGCGGGGCTTGGAGATTTCGGCAAGCCCGGAAATTACTTCGCGCGCCAGATCGACCGCTGGGGCAAGCAATATATCGCGGCGAAGACCGCCGACATTCCGGCGATGAACCGGCTCATCGAATGGCTGCCCGCGAACATCCCCGCCGACGACGCCACGACGATCGTGCATGGCGATTTCCGCTTCGACAATGTGATCTTCGACAGGACCGCGCCGAAGGCGCGCGCCGTTCTCGACTGGGAACTGTCGACGCTCGGCCATCCGCTCGCCGATTTCACCTATTTCCTGATGGTCTGGCATTTCCCGCCGACGATCCGCGGCGGCCTTGCAGGCCTTGATCTCGGCGCGCTCGGCGTCCCCTCGCTCGACGAGGCGGCGAAGCGCTATTGCGCGAAGACGGGGCGCGAGACGCTCGCCGATTTCGACTTTTGCATCGCGTACAACATGTTCCGCCTCGCCTCGATCGCGCAGGGCGTCTATGCGCGCGCGCTCGCCGGCAACGCCTCCTCGCCCGAGGGCGTCAAAATGGGCGAAAGCGTCGC
>CAZNXR010000414.1:0-2519 GCA_964576815.1 uncultured Caulobacterales bacterium
TTGATGCGCGCCTTGTATTTGTTGTCGCGCCGGCCGCGCGCGTTGTAAACGCGCAGGATCGCTTCGAGATAGGAGATGAGATGGCGTTCGGGCAGGAACGCGCGAATCGTCTCGCCGATATAGGGCGTGCGCCCCAATCCGCCGCCGACGATCACTTCAAAGCCGCGCTCGCCCGCTTCATTGCGATGGAGCCTGAGGCCGATGTCGTGAACGCGCACCGCCGTGCGGTCGTCATCGCTCGCCGTCACTGCGATCTTGAACTTGCGCGGCAGGAACGAAAATTCGGGGTGCAGCGTCGACCATTGCCGGATCGCCTCGCTCCAGATGCGCGGATCGTCGACTTCGTCGCCGGCGGCGCCGGCAAAAGGATCGGAGGTGATGTTGCGGATGCAGTTACCGGAAGTCTGAATCGCATGCATCTCGACATCGGCGAGCTCGGCGAGGATGTCGGGCACGTCGATCAGCGCCGGCCAGTTGAACTGGATGTTCTGGCGCGTGGTGAAATGGCCGTAGCCCTTGTCGTAACGCCTCGCGATGTGCGCGAGCTTCCTGATCTGGCGCGACGACAGCGTGCCGTAGGGGACGGCGACGCGTAGCATATAAGCGTGGAGCTGAAGGTAGAGGCCGTTCATCAGCCTCAGCGGCTTGAACTCTTCTTCCGTGAGCGCGCCCGAGAGGCGCCGCGCGACCTGGCCGCGGAACTCCGCGACGCGCTCGCGCACCAGGGTCTCGTCGAAATGATCGTAAGCGTACATCAGGCGGCCCCGAGGTCGAGGCGCTTCTCAACGCGGGCGACCCACGCCTTCACGGCGGGAAAGGCGCCGAGATCGAAGCCGCCTTCATACGCGAGCCGCGTGTAGGCGACGAGCGCGATGTCGGCGAGCGTGAAGTCCGGGCCCGCGACGAAGGGTTCGTCCGAGAGCTGAATTTCGAGCCGCAACAGCGCCGCGAGCCCCCGCTCCATGAGTGCGGGATCGATTTCGTCGTCGGGCTTCTTCAGATAAGCCTTCTGGAAGCGGCGCACGGCGATATAGGGCTCGTGGCTGTATTGCTCCCAGAACAGCCATTCATAGACTTTCGCGCGGGCGAAATCCTTGTCCGGTATGAGACCTCCATCGTGCTTCTCGGCGAGATAGAGGATGATGGCGTTCGACTGCGCGAGCGCCTTGCCTTTCGCCGTGACGAGCACGGGAATCTGCCCGGCGGGATTGAGCGCGCGGAACTCGGGGGTGCGCGTTCCACCGCCGAGGACGCTCATCTCGATCCACTCATAGTCAAGCCCGAGAAGATCGGCGGTCCACTTCACTTTGAGGCAATTGCCGCTGATGCTGTCGCCGTAGACTTTATAGCCGCTCACTTTGCGCCTCCGCCTGCTTGCCGAGATCGCGCCGAACGGTTGGCCCATGGCGGCGGATGGTCTCGCGCAAGGCTTCTCGGCCCGCGGGGCCTTTCTCATCCGCTTCAATCAGATAGGCGCCGGCGACGATCGTTGTCAGCGCCGTGACGGCGGCGAGCGCGGCCGGCGCTTCTTCATCCGTATAAAGAGCGGCGGCCTCGAAGCGGTCTTCGAGCGCGCCGTCGCGGGCGAGCCAGACGACGGCGCCGTCCGACAGGCGGTTGGCGGTGACGGCCTTCATGCCGCGCTCCGCAAGGCGGGCGCGATCTCGCCCAAAAGAACGCCGTTCGCTTTCGCCGCGACCTCGCCGATGACGAGGATCGCGGGCCCTTCGACGCCGCCGTCGCAGACGAGGCGGCCGAGGTCCGCGAGCGTTCCTTTCAGGATTTTCTGGTCGGCGCGCGTGCCGTTTTCGATCACGGCGACCGGCGTCGAACCGCTGCGGCCGCAGCGGATGAGATTGCGCGCGATCGTCGCGGCTTTCGTGACGCCCATATAGACGACGAGCGTATGGCCGAGGCGCGCGAGCGCGGCCCAGTCGAGATCCGGCTCGGCGTCGCCCTTGGCGTGGCCGGTGACGAAGGTGAGCGCCTGCGCGGCGTCGCGGTGCGTGAGCGGCAGGCCGGCCGCGGCCGCGCAGCCGATCGCGGCGGTGACGCCGGGCGTCACAAAAACCGGAACGCCGGCGGCGCGCACCGCCTCTAACTCTTCGCCGCCGCGCCCGAAAATGAAGGGATCGCCGCCCTTGAGGCGCACGACCTTCTTGCCGTCCCGCGCAAGAGCGATCAGGCGGGCCTCGATTTCCTCCTGCGGCACGGCGTGATCGGCCTTCGCCTTGCCGACATAAAGACGCAGCGCGTCGCGCCGGGCGAGCTTCAGGATTTCATCGCCGACAAGCCGGTCGTAGAGAATGACGTCGGCGTCCTGGAGAAGGCGCAGCGCCTTCAGCGTCAGAAGGTCGGGATCGCCCGGCCCCGCCCCGACGATATGGACGACGCCGGCGGGTTGCTCCGCCTGCGGATCATCGAGCGCGGCGACAACGGCGCGTCGCGCGCCCGCTTCATCGCCGTCGAGCGCCTGCGCGGCGGCGGGCCCGTCGAAGAACCGCTCCCAGAAGGCGCGG
>CAZNXR010000415.1:0-2502 GCA_964576815.1 uncultured Caulobacterales bacterium
CCGGTCTTGGCGTCATAATAGGGAATTGAACGGATCGGCAGGCCCGAGGCGCCGAGCAGCGGCCCGTGATTGGCCCAGGTCGGCGTTCCGACCGTGATCGCGGTTGCGCCCGCGCGCTTCAAAAGCTCAGCCGCGACACGCAGCGCGCCCGAGCCGCCCGGCGTCTGCACGACCGCGACGCGCGGATCGTCAGTCTCGCCGAAGATCAGCTTGCGGATCGCCGGCGCGAACCCGGGCGCGCTTTCGGGGGGCAGGTAGACCTTCGACGTCTCCGCCGCAACGAGCCGCGTTTGCGCCGCGGCGACCGCGCGCATGACCGGCGTTTCATTCTCGCGGTTGCGGAACACGCCGACGCCGAGGTCGAGCTTTTCGGGGCGCGGGTCGGCGCGAAAGCGCGCGGTGACGCCGAGGAGCGGATCGGGCGGCAAAGCGGCGAGGTCGGCGAACATCG
Organism: uncultured Caulobacterales bacterium; assembly: GCA_964576815.1. Lineage (GTDB taxonomy): Bacteria > Pseudomonadota > Alphaproteobacteria > Caulobacterales > Parvularculaceae > Amphiplicatus. Next base: position 452 of record CAZNXR010000415.1, read on the forward strand.
GGTTTTCCTTTCACGCCGCCTGCGGCGTTGGCACGGAGGAAGCGAGGCGTTGAACGAGGCCGGCGCGGCGCGCGCGCGCCTTTTCGATCGAGGCTAGCTTCACCGGACCGAAACCGCGAATCTCTTCCGGCAGCCTTGCAAGCTCGACAGCGACCGGCAGCGAGGCGGCGCAGAGCCCTTCGGCCGCGGCCTCGATATCGCGGGCGTAATCCTCGATCAATTGGCGTTCAAGGCGGCGCTCGTGCGTTCGCCCGAACAGGTCGAGCGGCCCGCCGCGCAAGCCCTTGAAGCGGTGCAGGAGGGAGAAAGCGGCCATCATGAAGGGTCCGAATTCGCGCTTCTTCGGGCGCCCCAGCGGATCGAGTTCGCCCGCGAGAAGGGGCGGGGCAAGGTGGAATTTGAGGCGGAAATCGCCTTCGAACTCGGCTTCCAGCTTTCGCCGGAAATCGCCGGACGCATGGAGCCGCGCCACCTCATATTCGTCTTTATACGCCATAAGCTTGAAGAAGTTCTCGGCGACCGCGCGGCAAAGGCGCCCTTCCGTATCGACGCCGCGGGTCTTCTGCACAACGCCGATCACGAAGTCGCGGTAGCGCGCCGCGTAAGCGGCGTTCTGATACTTCGTTAGGAACGCCGCGCGCCGGTCGATCAGTGCGTCGAGCGTCAGCGGCGCCGGCGGCGTTTCGACAAGGCCTGCAGCGCGGCGCAGCGCGGTCTCATCCACGGCGACCGCGCGCCCTATCTCGAAGGCGCGCCGGTTCTTTGCGACCGATACGCCGTTGAGCTCGATCGCGCGGCTGAGCGCCGCGTGCGACAGCGGCGCCAGCCCGTTCTGCCACGCCATGCCGAGCAGCATCATATTGGAGTAGACGGTGTCGCCGAGTAGGCGCCGCGCGAGGTCGATCACATCGGCGGCGGCGACGGCGTTCGCGTCGCAAGCCTCCTTCAGCGTCTTGAGCCGCCGTGCGGCCTCAAAGTCGATATTTCGGTTGCGGATAAAATCCGCCGTCGGCAGGACGTCGGTGTTGACGACGGCGCGCGTCACGCCTTTGCGAAGGACGCGCAGGGCCCGCTCGTCGGTTGCAACGACAAGATCGCTCGCAATCAGCGCCTCCGCCTCGCCGATATCGATCCGTACCTGATTGAGGGCTTCGGGCGAGGTCGCGAGGCGTACATAGGAAAGGACCGCGCCGCCCTTTTGCGCAAAGCCCATGAAGTCGAGAACGCTCGCGCCCTTGCCTTCAAGATGCGCGGCCATGGCGATGATCGCGCCGATCGTCACGACGCCGGTGCCGCCGACGCCGGCGACGAGAAGGTCATACGCCCGCCCCATTTCCGGCAGCGCCGGTGCGGGCAGGCGCGCCAGCAAGGCGTCGAGCGCGGCGGCGTCCGCCTCGATTTTCGGCTTTCTTAAAGCGCCGCCCTCAACGGTGACGAAGCTTGGGCAAAAGCCTTTGAGACACGAATAGTCCTTGTTGCAGGACGACTGGTCGATGCGGCGCTTGCGCCCGAATTCGGTTTCAACCGGCACCACGGAGAGACAGTTCGACTGCGTCGAGCAGTCGCCGCACCCTTCGCAGACCGCGTCATTGATGAAGACGCGCTTGGGCGGATCGGGGTAGTCGCCGCGCTTTCGCTTGCGCCGCTTTTCCGCCGCGCAGGCTTGGTCGTAAATGATCGCGGTGACGCCTTCGATGTCGCGCATTTCGCGCTGGACCGCGTCGAGATCGTCGCGCGGGCGCACGGGAACGCCGGCGGGGAGGCCGCCGGCGGCGATCAGTGCGTCCGGATTCTCGGAAAGGATCACGAGTTTCGCGACGCCCTCGGCGACGAGCTGGCCCGCGATCAGCGGCACGGAAATTGCGCCATCGACCGGCTGGCCGCCGGTCATCGCGACCGCGTCGTTATAAAGAATCTTGTAGGTGATGTTCGCCTTCGCTGCGATCGCCTGACGGATCGCCATGGAGCCTGAATGATACCAGGTTCCATCGCCGAGGTTCTGGAAGATGTGCGGGCGATCTTTCAGGAACAGAGATTTCGCCGCCCAGTTA
>CAZNXR010000416.1:0-2499 GCA_964576815.1 uncultured Caulobacterales bacterium
TTATGGTTAACGCGGAGGGCGGAGTTCGCCCCGCCGTTTTCACGCGCCCCGGCGGGCTGAAGCCCGCCCTACGGCGTCTTCGTCCATACGGCCAATTCATTGCCGCAGGGATCGGTGAAATGAAAACGCCGGCCGCCCGGGAATTCGTGGCGCGCGCCGATGACGCCGCCCGCCTTGACGACGCGCCGCTCCGCATCTTCTAGATCGTCCGCATAAAGAATGACGGTCGTCGAGCCGTTGGCGGGCGCCTCCCCGCCGCGCACGCCGCCGTCGATCCCGGCGCCCTCGAAACTGATATAGTCGGGGCCCCAGTCCTGAAACGTCCAGCCGAAGGCTTCGCCGTAGAATTTTTTGAACGCGCGAAGATCGATCGCGGCGAATTCGACATAGTCGATCCTGTTGTTTTTCTGGCCGGGCATCGGCGGCTCCGCTTTGCGACGCAAAACATTGGCCGCAAGCGCTCAAGATCGCAACCGCAGCGATCCGGCATCGCGCGCTCCGCAGCCTTACAAAAAAAGCAAGGGCGGCTCCTTGCAGAGCCGCCCTCCATCCCCTCTAGCAACGAAAGGCGACCCGTTCCCGCTTCGCTAGAATTTGATCGAACTCTCGATGACGACGGTCGCCGCTTCTTCCAGCCCGCCGACCGAGGCCGGCTTTTTCGATTCGACGAATTGCGCGGCGGCCCCGACGGTGATGCCGCGCCCGACAAAATAGGTGACGCCCGCCTGCGTCGTCCTGGTGTCGCGGAAGATCAGCGGCTGGGCGGGGCTCGGCGGGGCGGCGACATTGGCTTCCGACTGGCCGTAGCCGAGCATCACGCCCCAGTCGCCCTTGTCCTCGCCGGTCTTGAAGGTGATGCCGGCGTCGAAGGCGAGATAGCCCTGGTCGTCGATATTGGCGAGACCGGAATTCGTCGATTTGACGGACCCACCGAGGGTCAATCCGCGAAAGCCGAGATTGAGACCCAGCGAATAGGCGCGATAATCGTCGAAATCGGGGCTTGAAACGCGCGCGTCCTCGCTCGCCGACACATAGCTCGCGCCGACGCCGAAAAGGAGGCCCCTGCCCGCCGCGCCGCCGAGCTTCAGCTCTTTCTGGTAATAGGCCGCCGCTTCGACGACGTCCTCCCAGCGGGAGGTTTCGGTCAGCAGCGCGCCGGCGGGCGTGATGAAGAGCCGGTCCTCCGGCGCGCAAAGATCCTCGCCGCAATGGGCCGCGACGGGGCTGTAGGAAACGCCGAGCTGCAGCCCGCCGAGAACGCCGCCGAGGAAATTCGCCGGCGGCAGATAGCTGAATTTCGTCGAATAGCCCGAAAAATCGTTGACGGTGTGCACGTCGTTGAGGCCGGAAAGATCCGTACGCCAATCATTGACGTTGACCGACTGGAAAATCGTCGGGGCCGTGACCGCGAAGGTGCGCGCCACGCCGTGGTCGCGCCCGACGATCAGCTGGCCGAAGGAGCCGCGCACATAGCCGTAAGCGCCCTGGAGATAGGCGTCGGAGGTCAAGGGCGCGATCCCGCGCGGGCCGCCGATCAAGGGTCCCGAATAGCGCCCGCCCGCGAACAGCTGGTTCGGCTGCTGCTTGTCGAAGCGCCCCTCGACGACCGCGCCGAGTTCGACCCCGTTGGCGAAGACGGTCGAGCCGCGGAACGTGATCTCGGCGTCGGCGTCCGCCCTGGCGTCGCCGTCGGCAAGACCCGCCGCAGCGCTCGCCTTGCCGGAGACTTCGACCTTGACGGGGTCGGCCGCAAAAGCCGGCGCGGCCAAAGCAAGGGGCGCCGCGGCGGTCAACCCGCCGGCGATCGCAGCCCAGCCTTTCAAGGCCTTCGCCATGCCGTCCTCTATGCTCCTCGCGACGCCAGACGGCCCCAACCCGGCCGGGTGGAGCGCAACGCAACTTCGGTACCCTCGAATTAAGGCTCGCGGACGACAAGCGTCAAGGAAAGCCGGCCCGCCCGATCCCTGACCCGTTGTTTATCGGGCGGTTTGTGTTAGGAAAGCCACGTCCCGGGCCCGGCGCCCGCCCCATTATGGAACAGTTCCCCCGATGAGTCTCGAAAAACGACGCGCGATCAAGGCGCTGTTGCTCGCCATGGCCGCCGGCCTCCTCGCCGCCTGCGGCGGCGCCGACAAGGGATCCCCGGCCCGCAACGCGACGCTGATCGGCGCAAAGGGGACGACGACCGTCAACCGCTATCTGTGGGCCGCCTCGCTCGAAACGCTCGATTTCCTCCCCGTCATGCGGGCGGACCCGGTTTCGGGGCTCCTCCTCACCGACTGGTATTCGAACCCCGAAACCCCGAACGAGCGGTTCAAGGTCTCGGTCTACATCCTCGACACCGCGCTGCGCGCCGACGCGCTGCGCGTCACGGTGTTCCGGCAGGAAAAGCCGTCCGCCGGCGAATGGGTCGAGGCGAGCGTCAACCCCGCGACCGGGCGCGAGATCGAAAACGCGATCCTGACGCGCGCGCGCCAGCTGCGGCTGAACCAGATCGAC
>CAZNXR010000417.1:0-2491 GCA_964576815.1 uncultured Caulobacterales bacterium
CTCGCTGGTCAGTGAATGATGTCATCCCTGCGACTTCTCCCGCCGGCAATGACCCGAAGAGATCATTCAATTCCTTCGGCGTCCGGTAAATCAGCCGCCAGTCCATGAACGTCTCCATATAGCCGACGTCTTCGACTTCGGGCGTGAAATTCGCGACGAGCAGGCGTCCGCCCGGCTTCAGGAAGCCGAACAGACGCTCGATGAGCCGCATGGCGATCGGCGGCGCGAGATAGTCGAACAGGCCGGCGGAGTAGACAAAGTCGAGATCGGCGAATGTCGTCTTCTTGCGGATGATCGACTTTACGGAGCCTTCGACGGTCCTGATCCGGCTTTTCGATCCGTAACAGCGATCGACCTCCGCCAGCGACAGGGGGTCCTGATCGAGCGCGTGGAACGCGCCGAGCTTGTCAATGGTCGCTGGAGACAGCAATTCGAACTCGCGCAGATGCCCGCACGCGACGGAAAGGATTGAAAGGCTTTCCTCCTCAGCCGCCGCGAGCTTGGCGAGCTCGGCCGCGATGATCTGGCGGCGCCAACGGACGGCGCGGCAGGCGGTCGAATGCGCGACGTAGAAGTGAACCTGACCGGCGATTGTCGCCGGGTGCGGCGTTTGCAGCGTGTCGCCGACCCCGTAAATGAGATCGAGAAGCGGCGCGTCGCCGGGGTAGCCCCGCGGTTTTTCGAAGGACCGGCGCGTCACCGGACAGCCGAACGCGAGTTCTGCGATCGGATGTCGTATGACGGTTTCGGCGGTGATCGTCAGCCAGCGTTCCCGCGAAACGCTGGCGCGGACGGCGCGCAGAAAATCGCGCAAGTCACGCATTCCGTCGATGACGTCATCCGAAAGGAAGCGGGAGAGTAGGGCGTCAAGAGCGGTGGAGATCGCTGTTTCGTCGAGTCCGACGTCAACGCCGAACCTCTGTTGACCGTCACGAGGGAGGGTCGATACCAACTGGTTCATCACGAACGCACCCGCTCCGCTTGGCGCAAAGGCTGTTGTTCGCAACATCTCCCCTGGCCGCGAAACACTCTTCACTAACAGCGCTGAACCCGAACCAGTCGAACATTGCTGCAGCGCCCGGCGCCGATCTTGTTCGTCTGGGGAATGGACCCCCGCCTTGCCGCTACGCTATCCTAAACAAATCGTTAATTTCAAGTAGAATCTTCAGCATTCACGATGCATTTCAGGATATGCGGCCAATTGCGTTTGACCGCGCTTGTGCGTTCACTGTTAATCAGCATCGGCGCGTCCATAGATCGGGGCCGATCAAGATCATCGCTCATTGGAGATTTACTTGTCAGTTTTCATGCGCAACGTCGGCCTCGCCCTGTGCGGCGGGCTGGTCTCGGGCCCGGCCTTGGCCGGCGGGTTCAACCTTGAGCACCAGAACGCCGGCGCGCTCGGCGCCGCCTTCGCCGGCGCGGAGGCCAAGGACGGCGACGCCGGCTACGCCGCCTATAATCCGGCTGCGATCGGCGCCCTCGACCGCGCTGAAATTTCTTTCAATGCGACGGGCGTCTGGCCGCTGACGAATTATGAGGACGCGCAAGCAACGCTGCTCGGCGTCGCGCCGGTGGCGGGCGCCGCGGCCGGCGACGGCGTCGTCGATTTCGCGGTCGTTCCAAACATCACCATCGCCGCGCCGCTGACCGAAAGGCTGAGCGTCGGCCTTATCGCCAACGCAACCTTCGGATTGTCGACGAATTACGCAGCGGACTCGATCGTGCGTTATCAGGCGCGTGAGAGCGAACTGACGGCGCTCGAGATTTCGCCGATCGCCGCTTACGAGCTGGCTGACGGACTGACGATCGCCGGCGGTCTGCGCTTCCAGCGTGTCGATGTGACCGTCACCTCGACGATCGACGCCGGCGGCGTCGCGGCGGCGAGCATGATCCCGGGTTTCGCGCCCGGTTCGAGCGATCTCGACGGCGCTTTTGAAGGAACGAACTGGGCGGTCGGCTACACGGTCGGCCTCAACGCGGACCTTTCCGATCGGCTGCAGGTCGGTCTCGTCTGGCGGTCGGGGATCGAGCACGAAATCGCCGGCGACGCCGAATTCGGCCTCGCCGCCAGCCCTGCGGCGCAAATCCTCAACGGCGCGGTCGGGCTTTTCGCCGCGGACGGGTTCTCGACCACGATCGCGTTGCCGGCCTCTGCGGGTCTTGGCGCGCGCTTCACGGCGAGCGAGCGGCTCACTCTTCTCGGCTCGGCGAAGCTTACCCGCTGGTCGAGCTTTGAAGGGGTGACGCTCGCCTTTAACGACGTCGCCACGCCCGCGGAAGTCCTGACGCAGGACTGGCGCGACGCGTGGGGGTTTTCCGTAGGCGGAGAATATGAAGCCTCGGACACGACCGTGTTTCGCGCCGGATTTTACTGGGACCAGTCGCCGGTGAACGGCGCATTCGCGAGCCCCCGCATCCCGGACGGCGACCGCTACTGGTTTGCGGCAGGCGTCAGCCATGACTTCGGCGAGAATGTCAGCGCCGATCT
>CAZNXR010000418.1:0-2490 GCA_964576815.1 uncultured Caulobacterales bacterium
TCACGGCGTCGAGGAGTTTCTGGAGAAGAAGGCGATCCTGAAGCCGAAGAAGTGACCCTTGTCCCACTCTCCCGCGTGCGAAAGAGGGATTAGGAGTGAGGGCGCAGCCGCAATCGCCGGCGCTGGTTCTTCAAGCCAGCCCCCTCACCCCCGGCCCCTTTCCCGCATGCGGGAGAAGGGAGCGCAAGCCGCGCCTAACACACGGGCAAACGTATGACTGACATCATTCCCGTCAACCCCGCCGCCGCCGCCCGCGCGATCTGGACACGTGAGCGCTATGAGCGCGAATACCGTCGGTCCGTAGAGCGGCCGGAAGCGTTCTGGGCGGAGATCGCCGAGCGTCTTGACTGGGTGACGTTCCCTACACGGATCAAGGACGTCTCCTTCAGGAAAGCCGAATTCCGCATCCGCTGGTATGAGGACGGCTGGCTCAACGCCTCGGTCAACTGCATCGACCGGCATTTGCCGGAGCGCGCGGACGACGTTGCAATCCTCTGGGAGGGCGACGATCCGAAGGACGACCGTCGCATCAGTTACGCCGAGCTTCACGGCGAAGTCTGCCGGATGGCGAACATCTTGAAAGCGCGCGGCGTAAAGCGCGGCGACCGCGTCGTCATCTATATGCCGATGATCCCGGAAGCGGCTTACGCGATGCTCGCCTGCGCGCGGATCGGGGCCGTCCATTCCGTCGTCTTCGGCGGTTTTTCACCCGACAGCCTCGCTAGCCGCATCGAGGATTGCGGCGCCGTCGCCGTCGTCACGGCGGACGAAGGCCTGCGCGGCGGCAAACGAATCCCGTTGAAGCGCAATGTCGATGCGGCGCTCGCGAAAGCGGACGGCGTTCGCCTGGTGCTCGTCGTCAAGCGCACCGGCGGCGAGATCGGCTGGACGAAGGGCCGCGACCTCTGGTGGGAAAGCGCGCGCGAGGATGTGTCGCCCGACTGTCCGCCGGAGATCATGAACGCGGAGGACCCGCTGTTCGTTCTCTACACCTCCGGTTCGACGGGAAAGCCGAAGGGCGTCCTTCACACGACCGGCGGCTATCTTACCTACGCCGCCTTCACGCATGAAGCTGTGTTCGATTACAGGCCCGGCGAGATCTACTGGTGCACGGCCGATGTCGGCTGGGTGACGGGGCACACCTATATCGTCTACGGCCCCCTCGCCAACGGCGCGACGACGCTGATGTTCGAAGGCGTGCCGACCTGGCCGGACGTTTCGCGTTTCTGGCGCGTGTGCGAGAAGCATAAGGTCAATATCTTCTATACGGCGCCGACCGCCTTGCGCTCGCTGATGCGCGAGGGCGAGGCGCCGGTGAACGCCGCCGATCTCTCCTCGCTACGCCTTCTCGGCACGGTCGGCGAGCCGATCAATCCGGAAGCGTGGCTATGGTATTATCGCGTTGTCGGAAAGGAACGCTGCCCCGTCGTCGATACCTGGTGGCAGACCGAAACCGGCGCGGCGCTGATCGCACCCTTGCCCGGCGCGACGGATTTGAAACCCGGCTCGGCGACAAAGCCGCTCTTCGGCGTCAAGCCGGCGCTCGTCGACGCTGAAGGAAAATTCGTCGAGGGCGCGGCGAGCGGCAATCTTGTGCTGCTTGACTCATGGCCCGGCCAGATGCGCACGGTCCATGGCGACCATCAGCGCTTCATCGACACTTATTTCTCGACCTATCCCGGCATGTACTTCACCGGCGACGGCGCAAGGCGCGACGAGGACGGGTACTGGTGGATCACGGGGCGCGTCGATGACGTCTTGAACGTCTCCGGCCACCGCATCGGCACGGCGGAAGTTGAGAGCGCGCTCGTCGCCCACCCCGATGTCGCGGAAGCCGCCGTCGTCGGCTATCCGCATGACATCAAGGGTCAGGGCGTCTACGCTTATGTGACGCTGATGCAGGGCGCCGAACCGTCAGCGAAGCTCGAAACGGAATTGTCCGCCTACGTCCGAAACGAGATCGGCGCCATCGCGAGGCCCGACATCGTACAGTTCGCGCCGGGCCTGCCGAAGACGCGGTCGGGCAAGATCATGCGGCGGATTTTGCGCAAGATCGCGGAAGGCGACATGAGCAATCTCGGCGATATTTCGACGCTCGCCGATCCGGGCGTCGTTGAGGATCTGGTGAAGAATAGGCGCCGCTGAGAACCGCTCATCCCGGCGAAAGCCGGGATCCAGTTCTTGCCGCACACATTGGCAAATTCGTTTCGCGCCTGCCGGCGCGCGCTGGATCCCGGCTTTCGCCGGGATGAGCGGCTCAGGGGTTGCGCGCCGCTTCAATCAGCCGCTTCGCGCCCTTCTCAACCAGCTCCAACCCCACCGCGCGGCCCAACTCGCGCGGGCGGTCGAGCGGGCCTTCGCGCATCGCTTCGATGATGGTTTGCCCGTCATGGCTGATCACGGCGCTGCGCAGCGTCAATCGCGCAACGTTCACCTGCGCATAGCCGGCGATCGGCGCGTTGCAGTGGCCGTTCAATATCCACAGCATCT
>CAZNXR010000419.1:0-2487 GCA_964576815.1 uncultured Caulobacterales bacterium
GAATTCATCATCCGCCGCGGCGACCGCATTGCGCAAATGGTGATCGCGCCGGTCGTTCAGGCGGCGTTCATGGAGACCGATGCGCTTGACGAGACGGCGCGCGGGACAGGAGGGTTCGGTTCGACGGGTGTGTGAGGGCGGGCGTTTGAAAGCAGGCTTGCGATGACTTGGGACGCGTTTCCGGGCGGATTTCGCAATGCGATGATCCTCATCGGGTTTCTTTCGATCGCCGCCGGGCTCATTGTACGGCGCACGCACCCGATGAACAGGGGCCTTGGCATGGGCTTCATCACCACCGGCTTCACGATGGTCGCCCTTTCGGTCGCCGGCCGGCTTTGGGGATGGTGGTAGGCCCCACAATGCTCGATACCGACGCGCGCGAACGCTATCTGCGCCACATCCTCCTGAAAGAGATCGGCGCGCAGGGTCAGCAGAAGCTAAGGCAGGCGCGCATTCTCATCGTCGGCGCCGGCGGCGTCGGCAGCCCGGTCATCCAGTATCTCGCCGCCGCCGGCGTCGGCCGGCTCACCATCGCCGATGACGACCGCGTCGCGCTGTCGAACCTGCAGCGCCAGACGATCTATCGCGACGAGGATGTCGGCGCGCCGAAGGCCGAGCGCGCGGGCGCCTTTGCGCGCGCGCTGAACCCGACAATCGAGGTGACGGCGCTCGCCGAACGCCTCGATGGGCCGCGCGCAGAGGCGCTCTTCCGCGACCACGATCTTGTCGTTGAGGGCGTCGATACGATCGAGGCGCGCCAGATGCTGAACGCTGCGAGCGTCGCAGCGCGTGCGCCGCTTGTCTCCGCCGCACTCGGCCGGTTCGAGGCGCAGGTTTCGGTCTTCAAGCCGTGGGCGGGGCCGGAGATGCCCTGCTATCGCTGCTTCGTCGCGGAGACGCCCCCGCGCGAAGCGGTGCTGACCTGCGCCGAGGAAGGCGTTGCCGGGCCGCTCGCCGGGATCGCGGGCGCCGTCGCCGCGCTGGAGGCTGTGAAGGAAATAACGGGGGCGGGCGAAACGCTCGCCGGCAGGCTGTTCATCTTCGACGGATTGCGGCTTGCGGCGAGAACCGTGCGCCTGCCGCGCGATCCGCAATGTTTCGTATGCAGTATGATTATCCGTTCAAGGAGCGTATCATGAGACTCAACGCCGTTCTTCTTCTCGCAGTACTAGCGCTCGGCGCCTGCGCCAAGTCCCGCCTCATCCCGCCGCCGCCGAAATCCTATTTTGTCGACGGCGCGCCGATGTCGGCGGCGCTGCAGACAGCGCCGGATTTTTCGGGCGTCGTCATCGCCGGGGAAAGAGGCGAAACGCTGTTCGCGACGGCGCTCGGTCTTGCGGACCGCGAAACGGGGCGCTCCCTGTCGCTGTATGACAACTGGCGCTGGGGATCGGTCGCCAAGATGGCCGCCGCGATCATCGTCCTGCAGGAAGTCGAAGGCGGGCGCCTCACGCTCGACAGGACGATCGCCGAGCAGGCGCCGGAGTTTGCGAACCATCCCGCGGGCAAGGCGACCCTGCGCCAGCTTCTTCAGCATACGTCCGGAATCGCCAATATCGACCGGGGGCCGGCCGATGCGGCTGGCGTTCCCTTGCCGTTCAGCGCCGACGCGAGCGTCCGCACGGACGCCGTGAAGGCTTGCGCCGGGGCCGCCGAGGCCGCGCCCGGCGCCCGTTTCGACTACAACAATTGCGATTACATCGTGCTCGGCCGCCTGCTTGAAACGAAAACGGGAAAGACGCTTCAGGAATTGTTCCGTAGTCGGATCGCTGAGCCGGCAGGCATGCGCGGCGCCGACGTCACGCCCGGCCGATGCGAGGAGAGCGTCAAGGGCTATGAAACGGCGGACAAGCCCGAGCCGGCCGTCAATCCGGGCGCCTATGGCGCGGCCGGGGCCCTTTGCGGACCGCCGCGCGCGCTGCAGGCCTTCGCCGCAGCGGCGATGGCCGGCAAGCTGATCGGCCAGCCGATGCGCGCCGAAATGCGCAAGAGCGATCCCGCGCTCGGCTATGCGGGTCTTGGCGTTTGGTCCTACGAAGCGCCGCTTGAGGGCTGCGCGGGGCCGACAGCGCTAGTCGAGCGCCGCGGCGCGATCGGCGGGGTCGAGGTTCGCCTGCTGATGGCGCCGGCGCTGGAGCGCAGCCTCGCAATCTTCTCAAATCGTGCGGACCAGCCGCTCGGCGAAATCTGGGCGGGCCAAGGCCTCACCTATGCGCTCGCCAGCGCGGCGTTCTGCAAGATCTGAGGCCTGTAATACGATCTTTCAGCGATCGTGACCGATCACTGAAAGGTATCCTCGTTTCGCTGCGGGTGCGCAGTCGCGCTTGCCGGGTGTCGATGAGTCGAGGTCATCGAAACGCGGTATAAGGGGGCTTGATCAGCTTTTCAGCGTCAGCACGACGACTTCCCCGGGCGCGACATAGACCTTCGTCTCGTCAAAGCTCGGCTTCTTGAGCTTCGGCTTCACATCGTTCGAGAAGATGAACG
>CAZNXR010000420.1:0-2471 GCA_964576815.1 uncultured Caulobacterales bacterium
GGTCGCGCGGCGCCTCAAACACGGTGAAGACGTAGGGAAGACCGATCCCGATGACGGCGATCAGCGCCGCGAACGACATCAGGCGCGCGGCCGCGACGAGCCGGATCGACTTTGCGGTCGTCGCCCCTGCCGCGCGCATCTGCGCAGCGCGGAAAATATCGGCGCCGACAGTTGAGGGCGCAATGTTGACGAAAAACCAGCCGATGATTCCAAAGAGCAGCGCCGTCCGGAACCGCATGGTGAGCCCGGCGGGCTTCATCGACTGCGACCAGTAGGCGGCGTCCGCGACGATGATGAGAAGGCTCGCCCCGAGCGCCGCGACAAGCCACAACGGGTCTGCGCCGCGCATCAGCTCAAACGCCGCGGCGAAATCGACGCGACCCGCGATGACGTAGAGGATGAGCGCGGCGACCGCGATTTTGAGCAAGGCCTTCAGCGGCATGAGGCGCCCCGCCCGGCAGGGCTGTCGCAAAGGGACGAAGACCCTCTTCTCCCCTCTCCCGCTCGCGGGAGAGGGGTTGGGGGTGAGGGGCCGTATACTGAGGATAGCGCTTGTTTCGACGCCCCCTCACCCTGCCCTCTCCCGCAAGCGGGAGAGGGTAAGGAGTTATACGCCATCGCCCTGCCCCAACCGGGAAGGGTCGCGCGGCACACGGTGTTTCGGTATAAGACTCCGGTTTCCGGCCTTGCAAGTAGACTGGTGTCGTGACGCGTAAGGGGGACCCAATGGTTAACCGTGAAAAGTCGAAAGTCCTCGCGATCTGCGTCGACTCGATGAGCCTTGATTACATCCGGCCGCATCTTGATCGCCTCCCTGCCTTCCGGTCGCTGATCGAGACCGGCGCCTACAGCCGGCTTGAAACCTCCGCTGCGCCGCTGACAGCCAGCATCTGGGCGAGCTTTGCGACCGGCGAACAGCCCGGCGTCCATGGTCATTACTATCCTTTCCAGTGGGATCCCGACGGAATGGATTTCGCGCGGACCGCCGCCCCGCGCTGGCATGATCGCGTCGGCTTCGAGCCTTTCTGGTACGGCCTTGCGCGCGAGGGCGTCAAAACGATCGCTTTCGATCCGGGCACGCCCAATGTCTTGCCGGACGCTCAGCACACCGAGATCGTCAACTGGTCTTATCAGTCGAGCGGCGCCGCAGAGACGACGCATCCCGCCATGCTGCGCGAGTTGCGTCGCCGCTTCGGCCATCGCCCGATCGGCAAGGAAGTCCCGGTGCCGAAGACGCTCGCCCACAGCCGGCGCATGCGCGACGACCTCATCGCCGCCATCGACGCGAAGGCGGACGCCGCGCTGTGGCTGATGGACCGGGAAGAATGGCGCCTTTTCCTCACCGGTTTTTATGAAGTGCACCGGGCCGGCCACAATCTGCTCGTCGTCGAAGGAGACTACGGATCGGAGGCGGACCCCGACGCCCTTCTCGCCGTTTATGAAGCGCAGGACCGCGCGCTCGCCCGTCTGCTCGACAAGGCGGAGAGCGCCGACACGACGGCGATCGTCTTTTCGATGCACGGCATGGTCCCCAACTGGTCGCAGGAGCATTTCACCGGCCGCATCATGGCGCGCCTTGGCGACGCGTGGAACGTCGCGAAAGGCGGCGCGGCGCGCCCGCCGAAGTCCGAAAACCTGATGACGCGGCTTCGCGAAGCAATCCCCCCGCAGGCGCAGTTCACGCTCGCCTACATGCTCGGCGAACATATTCAGGACTGGGTCGTCAACCGCGGCGTCACCGGCGGCCTCGACTGGGCGACGACGCCTGCCTTCCGTCTCGCCTCGGGCGGCGAGGGGTATATCCGCCTCAACATCAAGGGCCGCGAGCGCGCGGGATGCCTCGAACCCGGCGAGGTCGCAGGCTATCTTTCCTGGCTCAAGGACCGGCTCGCCGAGATAACGGTCGCCGATACAGGCGCGCCGTTCTTCCGGGAGCTGATCGACGTCGGCGCGATCATGCCCGGAGAGCGCAGCGCCTACCTGCCGGACCTTGTCATCATATACGCGCCCCAAGAGCCGGTCAGCGCGATCGAGTCGCCGGCGATCGGCAGGCTCGACGCCCATCTCGGCACCGGGCGCGGCGGCAACCATGCGCCTGACGCCTTCATGATCGTGACCGGGCCTGGCAAATTCTCGCCCGCCCGCGACAGGGTCGGCGACATCCGCGACATGCGCGGCTTTATCGAGGCGCTGCTCCTCACCGACGCTGCGGCCGCGCCGCAACGCGCCGCGACGCTCGCCGACGCTTGAGCGATGAACGCGGGCGCGGCGCTTCCGATCGAAGAGGCTCTGCCGCGCATCCGCGAGGCTCTCGCCGCGAAAAATCGCCTGGTCCTCGCCGCGCCGCCGGGCGCCGGCAAGACGACGCGCGTTCCCATCGCTCTCCTCGACGAGCGCTGGCTCGCCGGGCGGCGCATCATCATGCTTGAGCCGCGCCGCATCGCCGCGCGCATGGCGGCCGAGCGCATGGC
>CAZNXR010000421.1:0-2469 GCA_964576815.1 uncultured Caulobacterales bacterium
AATACGCGATCTTCGGGTTTTTCTACGTGGGTCGTCATGGTCCGTATCCTGATTGTTGAGCTGTAATGATCTCAGCGGCGCGGGGGCGTCCCCCGCGCGAGGGTAAGTCGAAGCGCGCGTAGAAGAAGCCGGCGCATCAATCCGCCTCCTGCCCGCGCCGGATCGACAGGACCCCGGTGCGCGAAACCTCCTTGAGGCCGAGCGGCGTCATCAGCTCGATGAAGGTGTTGATCTTCTCACGCGCGCCTGTCACTTCGAACACGAAGGACGTGTGCGTCGTGTCGATGACGCGGGCGCGGAAAATGTCCGCAAGACGCATCGACTCGAGCCGCTGATCGCCGGCGCTGACGACCTTCACCAAAGCAAGCTCGCGCTTGATGCCTTCGGCCTCGCGCGTCACGTCGATGACGCGGCGCACGGGGACGAGACGGCCTAGTTGCGCCTTGATCTGTTCGATTTTCGCCGGCGTGCCGCGCGTTACGATGGTGATGCGCGAGGTGTGCTTCTCAACGTCGGTCTCGGCGACGGTGAGGCTCTCAATGTTGTAGCCGCGCGCGGAGATGAGGCTGACGACGCGGGCGAGCGCGCCGGGCTCGTTGTCGACGATGACGGCGAGCACGGCTTCCGCCGCCGCGCCTTCCTCGCGCGTCACCGGATAGACCGATTGCGAAGGTTCGGCCGTCATACCAGCGCCTTCCCGCGCTCGCCGATTTCGTCGCCGGTGACGACGTGATCGCCGAACAGCATTTCATTATGCGCCGCGCCGGACGGGATCATCGGGAAGACATTCTCCTCCTGCGTGACGACGCAATCGAACAGGACAGGTCGCTTCATCGCGATCATCTCGGCGATCTTGCCGTCGAGCTCCGCCGGCGTCTCGGCGCGCAAGCCGACGCAGCCATAGGCCTCGGCGAGCTTCACGAAATCGGGAAGGCTGTCGGAGTAGGAATGCGAATAGCGCCCGCCATGGAGAAGTTCCTGCCATTGGCGCACCATGCCGAGATAGGCGTTGTTGAGGATGAAGATTTTCACCGGCAAGTCGTGCTGCACGGCGGTCGACATTTCCTGCATCGTCATCTGCACGGAGGCGTCGCCGGCGATGTCGATGACGAGCGCATCGGGGTGCGCGGCCTGCACGCCGAGCGCGGCGGGAAGACCGTAACCCATGGTGCCGAGCCCGCCGGAGGTCATCCAGCGGTTCGGCTGATCGAAATGGAAATGCTGCGCGGCCCACATCTGGTGCTGGCCGACTTCGGTCGTAACGAACACGTCCCGCCCGCGCGTCAGGGCGTGGAGCCGTTCGACCGCGTATTGCGGTTTGATTGCGTCATCAGAACGCCGATAGGCGAATGATTTTTTCGCGCGCCAGGCGCCGATCTGCTTCCACCACGCGTCGAGGCGGCCCTTGTCATGGGGCTCGCCCGCCTCGCGCCGGCGCCATTCGGCGAGCAGCGCTTCGATCACTGCGCGCGCGTCGCCGACAATGCCGAGATCGACGCGCACGTTCTTGTTGATCGAGGACGGATCGATATCGACATGGATCTTGCGCGATTGCGGCGAGAAGGCGTCGAGGCGCCCGGTGATGCGGTCGTCAAAGCGCGCCCCGAGCGCGATCATCAGGTCGCAGTCGTGCATCGCGCTGTTCGCCTCAAGGCTTCCGTGCATGCCGAGCATGCCGAGCCAGTTGGGGCCGGAAGCGGGATAGGCGCCGAGCCCCATCAAAGTCGAGGTAAGCGGAAAGGTCGTCGCGGCCGCCAGCGCGCGCAGCGCTTCGCTCGCCGCGGGCCCCGCATTGATGACGCCGCCGCCGGTATAAAGAACCGGCCGGCGCGCTCGCCGCATCAGATCGACCGCCTGTTCGATCTTCCCCTGATCGACCGGCGGCGTGACGATGCAGTTGCGTTTTCGCGCGTCATTGCGCGCGGTGTAGAGCGCCTGCTCGAACTGCACGTCCTTGGGAATGTCGATGACGACCGGGCCGGGCCGGCCGTTCCGGGCGATGTGAAACGCCTCATGCACGATGGTCGCAAGCTTGTGCGCCGACGGCACGAGATAGTTGTGCTTGGTGCAGGAACGCGTGATGCCGACCGTGTCGCATTCCTGAAACGCGTCCGTGCCGATCAAGGGTCTTGCGACCTGTCCCGTGATGCAGACGATTGGAATCGAGTCGAGCAAAGCATCGGCAAGGCCGGTGACGGCGTTGGTTGCGCCCGGCCCCGAAGTGACAAGGAGGACGCCGACCTTCCCCGTCGAGCGCGCATAGCCTTCCGCTGCGTGCGCTGCGCCCTGCTCATGACGCACCATGATGTGACGAATCGTGTCGCGCTTGTAGAGCGCGTCATAGATCGGCAGCACCGCGCCGCCCGGATAACCGAAGATGACCTCGACGCCCTGTTCCTCCAGCGCGTCGAGCAGGATGTCGGCGCCGGCGCGGCTCCCCTCTCCCGCTTGCGGGAGAGGGGCTGGGGG
>CAZNXR010000422.1:0-1295 GCA_964576815.1 uncultured Caulobacterales bacterium
ATCGCGCCGATCGTCACCGTTCCGTGTCCGGACTGTTCGATGACGCAAGCGCCTTCGCACAATCGGTCCTGCGGACAGATGCGCCCGCAAATCTCCGGCATCGAGTTCGTCGCGGCCGAGAGCGCATAGGCTTCCTTGAGCCGCCCTTCTGCGGCGAGGCGCAGCCAGTCCGGAATATCATTCGTAAGCGGACAATGATTCTGGCAGAAGGGGACGCCGCACTGGCTGCACCGCGAGGCCTGCGCGCGCGCCGCCGCCGCTTCGAACGGGGAGTAAATCTCGCCGAAATCCCGGCGTCGCGCGGGCGCGTCGCGCTTCTCCGGCGTCCGGCGCTCAAGATCGGTGAACGCAAGCATAGCCCTGACCGTCGGCTCCCAATAACTGAGGCGGCGCGGTGCGCCGTTTCAGCCGTGTTCTCGTTTTTGAAACGCTAAGGTCACCCCGCCGACCGATGCAAGCTTTTTCATGCTGCAAATGCGAAGAATTTTCGGCGAGTTTTGAACGCTTCTGCCAATTTCTATTATTTTTTGGCTGTTTATGGCTCCGCCCGGCGAAGTCTGGGCGCTTTCTGCCTCGCCCAATTCTCCCGCAAATTCAGACGGTTAGCACCGACCGCGGGCGGGGCGGCAGGGCCGCCTCATTGCTCCTTACACGGAGAAAGCACGACGCGGCCCTCAATTTTCCTGTTGACGGGGAAAATTTTCTGCAGCTAGAAAGCATTCAAGCTCATCAAGACCAGCCGAGGGACAGGCCCTTAGACGCTGGGGCAACCGCCGGACCGCGCGACCCGCTGTTCGGAAAGGTGCCAAATCCTTCGAAGCGAAAGCTTCGAGAGATGAGTCGGTGAAGCGGCTTTGCGCTGCGCTCCGATTGGGTCTCTGCGGTTTTCCTGATGTGCGACGCGAGGAAGCAGAGGCCGAACCCATGTCCGCCGCTCTTGAAGTCCGCTTGTTCGACGCCGCGCCTGCCGCGGGCGACGGCGCCGATGTCAGCGTCATTCTGCCCGCCGATTTCACGCTGCAGTCCGGCGAAAAAATGTCGAGGCCGGAATTGCGCCTGCGCCTTTACGGGCCGGACGATGCGCCGGCGATCGTCGTATCGGGCGGCATTTCCGCAGGCCGCGAGGTCGCAGACGGCGCCGGCGCGAAGGGCTGGTGGCGCGACATCGTCGGCCCCGGCGCCGCGATCGACACTGAGACCGCGCGCGTCATCGGCTTTGATTTCCTGCCCAATGCCGGCGAAACCGCGCGCACCATAACGACGAACGACCAGGCGCGGGCGCTTGGCCACGCGCT
>CAZNXR010000422.1:1395-2461 GCA_964576815.1 uncultured Caulobacterales bacterium
CAGCTCGCCATGACGACTTACCGGACGCCCGAGGAATTCGATGCGCGCTTCCCCCACCGCCCCGGCGAACGCGCAGGCGATCCTTACGCTGTCTGCGATTACCTGATCGCCAAAGGCGACGCCTATCTAATGGCGCCCGAGCGTTATGTGACGCTCTCCGATTCGATCGACCGCCACCGTATCGATCCGGCGCGCATCGCGGCGGAGGCGCTGTTCATCGCCGTCAGCGAAGACCGTCTTGTCCCCGCCGCTGATACGGCGCGCCTTGCACGCCGCGCGCCGCACGCCCGCTACGCAGAAATTTCGTCGCTCTACGGCCATGACGCGTTCCTCAAGGAGGCCGCAAGCATCGGACCGCTGATCAACACCTTCATCGAGGAACGCTGAGCCATGGTTCAATCCCTGCACCCCGAAACCGTCGCCGCTAATGCGGGCGTCGCCAGCGACCGCGCCTTCAACGCCGTGTCGCCGCCGCTCTATCTTTCGGCGACCTATGGCTGGCGCGATCCGCTGGAGAAGCCGCAATACGACTATGCGCGCTCCGGCAATCCGACGCGCGCCGAGCTTGAACGCGCGCTCTGCGCCCTTGAGGGCGGTGAGCGCGGGGTCATCACCGCGACCGGCATGGCTGCGGTCGATCTCGCGCTCAATCTCGTCAATCCCGGCGACACGGTGATTGCCCCGCATGATTGTTACGGCGGCACCTTCCGCCTGCTCTCCGCGCGCGCGCGGCGCGGCCATTTCGCGGTCGACTTCGTCAACCAGACAGACCCGGCCGCGCTCGCCGCCGCGCTCGCGAAAAGGCCGCGGCTCGTCTTCATCGAAACGCCGAGCAATCCGCTCCTCAGGATCACCGACATCGCCGCGACCGCCGCGGCGGCGAAGTCGGCGGGCGCGATCGTCGTCGCCGACAATACGTTTCTGTCGCCGGCCCTGCAGCAGCCCCTGTCGTTTGGCTGCGACATCGTCGTCCATTCGACGACGAAATACATCAACGGCCATTCCGACGTCGTCGGCGGCGCCGTCATCGCGCGCGACAAGGCGGTCGGCGAGGAGCTCGCCTGGT
>CAZNXR010000423.1:0-2461 GCA_964576815.1 uncultured Caulobacterales bacterium
GATATCGCCTGCCCGTCTTCTTCGACAGCCAGGCGACGAAACGCTCCCCTTCGCGAAAGGAGACGCCAAGCGCCGGCATCGATCCGTCTACGGAATATCCCTTATCCGGGCAACCGCCGTCCGCCGCGCAGGCGTTCCACTCGTCGCGCGTCACTTCATGAACGCCGATGGCGAAGGCGGGCGCCGTCACTTCGCGCTGCGGACCTTCATAGGCGTTACGCCCCGGTTCGCCTTCCGGCGAGCCGCGCAGATACGTCCCGCCGGGAAGGCGCGCCATCAGCGGGCATTGGTCGCAGTCGCGGTAGGTCCCCGCCGCCGCCGCGGGCAGCTCAGGTACCGGCGGCGCTTCCGGTTTCTCGTTTACGGGCGCGTCAGTCGCAGCCGCTTCTTCCGGCGCGCCACCCGCCTGCGAGGCGTCAGGAAACAAGTCCGTCGCCGGCTCGCTCTCCGGTTCAACCGCTGTCGAGTCTGCAATCGTCGCATCCCGCGCAGGCGCAGGCGCGGGCGTCGCGACCTCGTCCGCAGCCGGCGCAGCCCCTCCGCGCATCAGCATGAAGCCCACGATCCCGGCGACCGCGAGCGCGGCGATGACGCCGCCGATCAACAGTCCGCCTCCGGACTTTTTCTTCTCCAGGGCGGGCGCCGACCGCAGAGGCGGCGGCGCAGCGCGCTGGGGAGCGGTTTGAGGCGCAGGCGCAGGTTTCGGAACGGCGGACGCGGGGCGGTTCAGGGCGGCGAGACGGTTTTTCGCGAGCGCTGCAAAATGACCCGCGGGATAGCGCGAGAGATACGCCTCAAAATCGGCGCTCTCCGAACCGTCCTTGATCGAATTCCAGAACGCCGTTTCGACCGAAACGTCGGCCGCGGTCATGGCCGGCGCGGATGCAGGCGCGATCGGCGCGCGCGGCTTTTTGGAGATCGCCGACTTTATATCCTGAATAAAAGCGCGCCAGTTCGAGTCCGCGCGGTCGCCGCGCCAGTGCCGAAGGTCCGCCGTCTGAACGAGTTCGAACCGAATCGGCCGTTCGCAATCCTCGATCAGCGCCGGCACCAGCGTCGAGCTTCGCTCCCCGACGGTTGCTTCCGCACGCACCCATTTCGAATTCGCCGAGCGTTTCGACCACAGAACGACCACCGCTCCCGCGGTCCTCAAATTGTGTTCGGTGACCTCGTCATAGGTCTCGCCGGCGCGCAGCGCTGCGTCCCACCAGACCGAAAAACCCTCGGCTTCGAGAGCGCTCGAAACAAGACGCGCGGTCTCTCGATCCTCGCGGTTGTAAGAAATGAAAACGTCCGGCAAGGGCCCCTCCCGACCGCGGGGGCTCTCTACCGCAATCGGACGGCATTTGATAGGGCTCGTTACAGCGTCGCGGGGGCAAGCGGGAGGGCGGATGGCCTTCGCCTTCAATAACGACATCTTTCTGACCGAGGCCGACCGCGAGAACGCGAGCCGGGCCTTTCCGAATGTCGCCTATGCGCTCGACAATCCGGCGTTGCGGGAGATTTTCGTCGTACACGACAAGCGCGCGAACGCCGCCAAGGCGCGCGCGCGGCGATGGGGGGTCCTCGCGGTGTCGCTCGCCATGACGGCGCTGATGATCGCGGCGAGTTCGTCGCTCTACGCCCATCTCGACCATGAATGGCAGCGCGCCATCTCGATCGTCGGCGCATTCTGCGGCATTTCAAGCGTGACGATAGGCTATTTCGGCGTGATGTTCCGCGACCGGAAGCTCCGCTGGCTGACGGACCGGTTGGCGACCGAGCGCATGCGGCAGTTTCACTTTCAGCATTTCGCCTCCCATGGCGGCGCGATCCTGAAAGGCGCGAAGGACGAAGCGGCGGCCAGAGCGTATCTCGACCTCCGCGACCGGGACTTCGAGCGGTTCAGGGTCGATTTCATGGCGCGCCTTGAGGATGAGTTTCACAACATCGTCGAGAACGAGGACCCTGGCGGCGGCCTCTTCTTCGAATTCGCCGCCGACCTGCCGGATGCCGGCGACTTGCACCTCGAAGAGTATTATCGCGCATACGAGCTGCTGCGGTTTCAGCGCCAGATCGACTATTGCAACCTGATACTCTCCAGTTCGCGCAGCATGTGGAAGCACGCGCCGGTGCGGCAGGCGCGCTTCTTCAGCGCGCTCGGCCTCACCTGCCTGATCACAGTGCTGACTCTCGACACGATTTCGTTCGCCGGCCAGATTTTAGAGCTCCCGGCGCTGACGACGCCCTATATCAGCGTCGGCGGCGTCCTCATCGCCTTCTTCGCGCTCGGCGCGCGGACGATCGAAGACGGCCTGCAGCCCGGCGTCGAAGTCGAACGCATGCGCCAGTACCGCATCGCCCTCAACCGCAGCCACGCCCGCTTCCGCAGCGCGAAGTCGCCGAAAGAAAAAATCGAACCGATGATCGATCTTGAGAACGCCTCGTTCGAGGAAATGCTGCCGTTCCTGAAGACGAACTT
>CAZNXR010000424.1:0-2451 GCA_964576815.1 uncultured Caulobacterales bacterium
GTTCATTGTCGCGCTGGTGGAGGCCGATCGAGGGCTCGTCGAGCACATAGAGAACGCCCGTCAGCCCTGAGCCGATCTGCGAGGCGAGGCGGATGCGCTGGCTTTCCCCGCCCGACAGCGTGCCGGACGCGCGCGCAAGGGTGAGGTAATCGAGGCCGACATTGTTGAGGAAGTGAAGGCGCTCGCGGATTTCCTTGAGGACGCGCGCGGCGATTTCCATTTCCTTCTTCGACAGCACCTTTTCAAGTTCGATGAACCATTTGTTCGCCGCCTTGATCGACAGCGCGCAGGCCTCCGAGATGTTCTTGGCGCCGACTTTGACCGCCAGCGCCTCGGGCTTGAGGCGCTGGCCGTTGCACGCCTCGCAATCGGTGATGGCCTGAAAGCGCGACATCTCCTCGCGCACCCAGGCGCTGTCCGTCTCGCGGAAGCGGCGTTCGAGGTTGGGGATCACGCCTTCGAAGGGCTTGACGGTTTCGAACTTCCGCGCGCCGTCCTGATAGACGAAGGCGACATCCTCATCGCCCGTGCCGTAGAGGATGACGTTCTTCTGGTCGGCTTTCAGCTCCGACCATTTCGCGGTGACCTTGAACTTGTACTGCCGCGCGAGCGCTTCGAGCGTCTGCATATAATAAGGAGACTGCCCCTTCGCCCAGGGCGCGATCGCGCCCTTGTTGAGCGGGAGCGCGGGGTCGGGAATGACGAGATCCTCGTCGAACACCATCTCGGTGCCGAGCCCGTCGCATTTCGGGCAGGCGCCAGCGGGCGCGTTAAAAGAGAATAAACGCGGCTCGATCTCGTCGATGGTGAATCCGGAGACAGGGCAAGCGAATTTGGCGGAGAAGATGGTGCGTCTTAAGTCCCCCTCTCCCGCTTGCGGGAGAGGGGTTAGGGGTGAGGGGGCGTCAACAGGCGCCGACCTTCATTCTCACGCCCCCCCCCCCCCCCCCCCCCCCCGCGGAACGGGAGAGGGGAGAAGTATCGGCGCTTTCCGCAATCGCAATGCCGTCCGCCAGCCCCAGCGCCGTCTCGAAGCTCTCCGCGAGGCGGCTTTCGATCCCCTTCTTTATGATGACGCGATCGACGACGACGTCGATGTCGTGCTTCAGCTTCTTGTTGAGAGCGGGAACCTCGGCGATCTCATAATAGGTCCCATCGACCTTCACCCGCTGGAAGCCCTTCTTCTGGAGATCGGCGAGTTCCTTGCGGTACTCTCCCTTGCGGGCGCGGATCATCGGCGCGAGCAGGAAGAAGCGCGCTCCTTCCGGTTCCGTCATCAGGCGATCGACCATTTCGGAAACCGTCTGCGAGGTGATCGGCAATCCCGTCGCCGGCGAATAGGGCACGCCGATGCGCGCCCAGAGAAGGCGCATGTAGTCGTAGATCTCGGTGACGGTGCCGACGGTCGAGCGCGGATTGCGGCTCGTCGTCTTCTGTTCGATCGAGATCGCAGGGCTGAGGCCCTCGATCTGATCGACATCGGGCTTCTGCATCAATTCGAGGAACTGGCGCGCGTAAGCCGACAGGCTTTCTACGTAACGGCGCTGGCCTTCGGCGTAGATGGTGTCGAAGGCGAGCGAGGACTTCCCCGATCCCGATAGCCCCGTCATCACGACGAGCTTGTCGCGCGGGATCTCCAGCGTGACGTTCTTCAGATTGTGTTCGCGGGCGCCGACGACGCGGATCGATTTCAGAGACATAGGACCAAGGGCAAAGGGCGAGGAGAGATACGCGTTCAAATCATCAATTGCCCACTGCCCATTGCCCGACTCTCGCGTTGACAGCAAGAACAGGATGTGAACATTTTGCGGCGAAGCTGAGTTATCGGCTGGTATTCCGGCCATGCGCCGGATGGGGAAAAGGACTGCCTCGCGCGAGACCCGAATCCCTGAAATCGTTCGCTCACGCGCATTTTCAACGGAGAATTTCCATGGCTGGCAGCGTCAACAAAGTCATTCTCGTCGGCAATCTCGGCAAGGATCCGGAGGTGCGCTCGTTTCAGAACGGCGGATCGGTTTGTTCGTTCTCGCTCGCGACGTCGGAGACCTGGCGCGACAAGTCGACCGGCGAACGGCGCGAAAAAACGGAATGGCACAACGTCGCCGTCTTCTCCGAAGGCCTCGTGAAGGTCGCGTCGCAATATCTGAAGAAGGGCTCGAAGGTTTACATCGAGGGCCAACTCGAAACCCGCAAGTGGCAGGATAAGGAGGGCAAGGACCGCTACACGACCGAAGTCGTCCTCCGGAACTACAGCGCCAGCCTTGTGATGCTCGACGGCCGGCGCGACGGCGGCAGCGGCAGCGGCGGCGGCGAAATTGGCGGCGGCGGTGCTCGCGAAATTTCTTCCGGCGGCGGGCAGTCGTTCGAACTCGACGACGAAATTCCGTTCTGAGCGGCGCGCATTGCGATTCGAAAACCGAATCGCGCGCTTTGAATTTTGATTTCGACTCG
>CAZNXR010000425.1:0-658 GCA_964576815.1 uncultured Caulobacterales bacterium
GACTGGCCGATGTCGTCTGCATCCATCAGGTCTTGCATTATCTCGCCGATCCCGCGGCCGCGGTGGCGGAAGCCTCGCGCCTCTTGAAGCCCGGCGGCCGGCTGCTGCTTTCGGATTTCGCCCCGCATGATCTCGAATTTCTGCGCGAGAATCATGCCCATCGCAGGCTCGGCTTTCCGGACGACGAGGTCGCCGACTGGTGCGCGGCGGCGGGCCTTGATCTCATCGCGACGGAAACGCTGCCGCCCGGCCGCAATGACGGCAAGTCTTTGACCGTAAAAATCTGGCTCGCGAAGACGCGCGACAGCGTGCGCAGCCTCAAGAAACGTGTCGCGTAAGGGAAAGCGATGTCCGACCTTCATGTCTCCTTCGAATTCTTTCCGCCGAAGACCGAGGCGATGCAGGGAAAGCTCTGGGCGGCGGTCGAGAAACTGCGCCCGCTCGCGCCCGACTTCGTTTCCGTCACTTACGGCGCCGGCGGTTCGACGCGCGAGCGCACGCATGAAACGGTATCGCGGATCATCAAGGAAGCGGCGCTGCCGGTCGCAGCGCATCTGACGTGCGTCGCCGCGACGAAAGCGGAAGTCGATGAAGTGCTGCGCGAATACTGGGCGGAAGGCGTCCGGCACATCGTGGCGCTGCGCGGCGATCCGCCGGG
>CAZNXR010000425.1:668-2445 GCA_964576815.1 uncultured Caulobacterales bacterium
CTTGCGGCGGGCGCGCGCCGGATCGCGAATTTCGAGATCAGCGTCGGCTGCTATCCGGAAAAGCACCCCGATAGCCCGTCCCAGGCGGCGGACCTCGACATGCTGAAGAAGAAAATCGACGCCGGCGCGACGCGCGGCATTACGCAGTTCTTCTACGACAATGACGTCTATTTCCGCTATCTCGACCGCGTGCGCGCGGCGGGCGTCACCATCCCGATCGTGCCTGGCATCATGCCGATCACCAATTTCGCCGGCTTGCGGAAAATGGCCGACACCTGCGGCGCGACGATCCCGGGGCGGCTCGTGAAGCTCTTCCAGAATCTCGACGACGATCCTTCAACCCGCCTTCTCATAGCCGCGACGGTCGCCGCCGAGCAGTGCCTGGCGCTCGCCGAGCAGGGCGTGAAGCATTTCCACTTCTACACCCTTAATCGCGACGACCTCGCTTATGCACTCTGCATGATGCTGGGCGTTCGGCCGAAGCCGGCGAAGAAGGCGGATGCTGCCGCATGACGTCGCCGGTCTTCGTCAATATCGGCGAGCGGACGAACGTCACCGGCTCGGCGAAGTTCAGAAAGCTGATTCAGGAAGAGCGCTACGAGGATGCGCTCGCGATCGCCCGCCAGCAGGTCGAGGCCGGCGCGCAGGTCATCGACGTCAACATGGACGAGGGGATGCTCGACGGCGTCGCCGCGATGCGCCGGTTCCTGCGCCTTATCGCGTCCGAGCCGGACATCTGCCGCGTGCCGGTGATGATCGACAGCTCGAAATGGGAGGTGATCGAAGAGGGCCTCAAAAACGTCCAGGGCAAGGCGATCGTCAATTCGATATCGCTGAAGGAAGGTGAAGAGGCGTTCTTCGCGCAGGCGCGCAAGGTCATGCGCTACGGCGCCGCGGTCGTCGTCATGGCGTTCGACGAGAAGGGCCAGGCGGACACGGCGGCGCGCAAGATCGAGATCTGCACGCGCTCCTACCGCCTGCTGATCGACAAGCTCGGTTTTTCGCCCGACGATATCATCTTCGACCCCAACATTTTTGCGGTCGCGACCGGCATAGAGGAGCACAACAATTACGCGCTCGACTTCATTGAGGCGACGCACGCCATCAAATCGACGTTGCCGGGCGCGCGCGTTTCGGGCGGCGTCTCCAACATATCCTTCTCGTTCCGCGGCAACGATCCCGTGCGTGAGGCGATGCACTCGGTCTTTCTCTATCATGCGATCAAGGCCGGCATGGATATGGGCATCGTCAACGCCGGCCAGCTCGCGATTTATGACGAGATCCCGCCGCATTTGCGCGATCCCGTCGAGGACGTCATCCTCAACCGCCGCGCCGACGCCACCGAGCGGCTTCTCGACGTCGCCGCGCAGTTCAAGGGCGAAGCGGGCAGGAAGACCGAGGCCGATCTTTCCTGGCGCAAGGCGGGCGTCGAGGAGCGTCTGAAGCATGCGCTGGTCAAGGGCCTGACGGAATTCATCGTCGAGGACACCGAAGAAGCGCGAAAAAAACTCGGCCGGCCGCTGTTCGTCATCGAAGGGCCGCTGATGGACGGCATGAATATCGTCGGCGATCTCTTCGGCTCCGGAAAGATGTTTCTGCCGCAGGTCGTCAAATCCGCGCGCGTGATGAAGCAGGCGGTGGCCCATCTGACGCCGTTCATGGAGCAGGAGAAGAAGGAGCAGGGTCTCGACCAGGGCAAAGCGAACGGCAAGATCCTGATGGCGACCGTCAAGGGCGACGTGCACGATATCGGCAAGAACATCGTCGGCGTCGTGCT
>CAZNXR010000426.1:0-2432 GCA_964576815.1 uncultured Caulobacterales bacterium
CGGGCTCCTCCTCCGCCATCTCGGACGGCGCGGCGGCGCTTGTCATCCAGCGCGGCAGCAAAGCCGGAAAGGCGGTCGCGCGCATTGTCGGGCACGCAACGCATGCGCAGGAACCCGAATGGTTCACGACCGCGCCGGTCGATTCGATCCGCAAACTGCTCGACCGCATCGGCTGGTCGGTGAAGGATGTCGATCTCTTCGAAATCAACGAAGCCTTCGCGGTCGTTCCGATGGCGGCGATGCGCGAACTGAAAATATCGCCTGAGAAGATCAACATCCACGGCGGCGCCATCGCGCTCGGCCACCCGATCGGCGCTTCCGGCGCGCGCATCGTCGTGACGCTGCTCAATGCGCTGAAGCAGACCGGCGGCAAACGCGGCGTCGCCTCGCTCTGCATCGGCGGCGGCGAAGCGACGAGCCTGGCGGTGGAGCTGATTTGACCGCCGGTCAGGCCCCTTCCATTGTCGATTTCGACGCCGATCCGGCGTTGGCGGCGGTTTAAGAGCGCGGTCCGTTTCTTTTCATTCCCGGTTACGCCGCGTTCCATCGATTGGTCGCAGTGCTTCTGGCGGACGCGTTGGCTCCAGCCGCAGACATTCTCGTTGTCGGCGCGGGCGGCGGCGTCGAACTGAGCGAACTCGCCAAAACGGGCCAGAATTGGCGCCTGCACGGGGTCGATCCGTCTGCCGAGATGCTTGGCGTCGCCCGCCGCCGCATCGACGCCGGCGGCGTCGGAGACCGGATTACCCTGCAACAGGGGTATGTCGCCGACGCGCCGGAGATCACGTATGACTCCGCGACGTCGTTGCTGACTTTGCATTTTGTCCCTGACGACGGCTCGAAACTCGCATTTCTCACGGAGGTGCGTCGCCGTTTGAAGTCCGGAGCCCCGTTCGTATTGGTTGACGGCTGCGCCGACATGCACGGCGCCGACTGGGAGCGGTTAAAGCGCCTGTATCTCAATTATGCGCGCAGCAATGGTGCGGAGCCGGAATTGATCGACAAGGCGCTCGGCATGCCCCCAAACGTCCATTTCGTAAGACCCGGGCGTGAGGAACAGCTGTTGGAGGACGCGGGGTTTTGCGCCGCGAAGAAATTTTATCAGGGACTCTGGTTTCACGGGTGGCTTGCGCGAGCTTGCTGAATCCTTCAACTCACTCCGCAGCGGCGAGGACACGTTCTCGGATCGGTTTCGCAGCCTGCAAACCCGGCGCCGGAGCCTCAACATCGTGCGCTTTCGCCTCAGGGAAAATCCGTTTCGGGCGCCACACCCCGAGCACCACGTTTGCGACGGAAAGCGCCATGACGATCCATAAGGTGCCCCACTCTAGGTTGACGAGCTGCACAAGCGCGTCCGGCGGCGCTGTCCCTTCCGCGATCCGGCGCGACATGTCGGCGGCGTGGCCCGCTTTCGCGCTGACGATCGTAAGGATTCCCTTGAACATCAGGATGCCGGTCGCGGCTTTGATCCACGCCCAGCCTCTTTCCTGAAAGGGGTAATGAACGACCATTGCAAGGAGCCCCGTGACGAGCGCAAGCGCGAGCGACGGGAGGAGCAGGTAATCGCTGATCGCCTTGATTGTCTCGCGAAGGTCCGCGTAGTCCGCCGCCGTTTCCTGCGGGGCGAACACCAGCATCAGCATATAGGCGCCGAGCCCGCCGATGAGGCCTGCGGCCGCGAGCGTGTGGAGGATTTTCAAGGTCATCTTGGCGAGCATCGGCGGGGTCCTTCAGCGGCGGCCGCGTCCTACCATACGTGATGATGGGCGCGCCGGACTTTGCGCATCGCGCTTTCTGACGCAATGCAGCAAGCTCGCGCAGGCGTTTGCGCGGCGCAATCGGTCATAGCGCCGCCGCCAACGCCTCGCTCGCGGGCGGAGCGAGGGTTGCGACAGAAATTTCGAGAACGCGGCTCAATCCGATCACGTCTCCAAACGTGAATGCCGTCTGCCCGAGCACTTAGAAAAAGCGGCGAGCAGATCGCGCCGCACCCCTCCCCGCTCATTCCCGCGTAAGCGGGAATCCATGACCCAAGGTACGGCACTCCGTGACTCTGGATTCCCGCTGTCGCGGGGATGAGCGGTTGAGCGTGATGCGCTAGTCCCGGTAATCAAGCGGCGGCTTTCTGTCGCCGAGGAGTGATTTGTACTTGTATTTGGGGCCCCTCGCCGCGTCGAACTCCGCGCGGGCCGCCTTGCGCAGTCCCTCGTCCTGATAAAGCTCGATCGCAGCGAGGCTCATCGCTTTCGCCGCGTTCGCCGCGCCCTTGTAGCCGATCGACATGCCGCTCGCCGCGACCGCCTGCCATGAGTGAGCGGACGTGCCCGGCACCCAGGTCGCCGTTCCGAGGCCGACCGTCGGCGCGGCCCAGGAGACGTCGCCGACATCGGTCGATCCGTACCCCAATGATTTCTCATAGGGCTCGATGCGGG
>CAZNXR010000427.1:0-2428 GCA_964576815.1 uncultured Caulobacterales bacterium
TCGATAAGAAAAATGTCGGCGCTGACGGCAGCCCGGAAGGTCCCTTCCGCGGGACCCAATTTCGAGACTTTAAAGTTTCCGAGGACGGACGAAGCCTGTCTCTGGTCGATCAGAACGACGACGGCGTTCGCTATCAATACGGACTCCGGTTCGACATGGGCGCCGAAACTGTCATTGACGATCCGGAAGTCAACAACGGTCACGGCGGCGGCCACACAGGCGGCAACTGAAACGCTGCGTATCTCAAAGAAAAACCCCGGCGGCGCCCGCCGGGGTTTCTTTTTTCCGTACGCTGAAGAAGCGTATTACCGGGTTTCGATGACCTCGACTCATCGACACCCGGCAAGCGCGACTGCGCGCCCGCAGCGGAGCGAGGATACCTTTCAGTGATCGGTCACGATCACTGAAAGTTCGTATTACTGCTTGCCGCCCTTCTTGAGCGCGGCGCCGAGGATGTCGCCGAGCGAGGCGCCCGAATCGGCCGAGCCGTATTGTTCGACGGCCTCTTTTTCTTCCGCCACTTCGCGCGCCTTGATGGAGAGCGAAATGCGGCGCGAAACCTTGTCGAAGCCGGTGACGCGGGCGTCGATCTTGTCGCCGACCGCGAAGCGCGCGGGGTTCTGTTCGCCCCGGTCCTTCGACAGGTCCGACTTGCGGATGAAGGCCTTGGGGCCGCCTTCGCCGCCGACCTGAACCTCGATGCCGCCCGATTCGATCGCCGTCACCGTGCAGGTGACGTCGTCGCCGCGGTTGATCTCGCCGACCTGGTCCATCGGATCGGACGCGACCTGCTTGATGCCGAGCGAGATGCGCTCCTTCTCCGGATCGACGTCGAGGACCTTCGCCTTCACGACATCGCCCTTCTTGTATTCCTTGATGACTTCTTCGCCGGCGCGGTTCCAGTCGAGATCGGAGAGATGGACCATGCCGTCCATGTCCTCCGTGATCCCGACGAAGAGACCGAACTCGGTGATGTTTTTGATTTCGCCTTCGATGATCGAACCGATCGGGTGCTTGTCGGCGAAATTGTCCCACGGGTTGTCGAGACACTGCTTGAGGCCGAGCGACACGCGGCGCTTGTTCTCATCGACTTCGAGAACCATGACCTCGACTTCCTGACTGGTCGAGACGACCTTGCCCGGATGCACGTTCTTTTTGACCCAGCTCATTTCCGAAACGTGCACGAGGCCCTCGATGCCCTGCTCAAGCTCGACGAACGCGCCGTAGTCGGTGATGTTCGTCACGCGGCCGCGGAACTTCGCGCTGACCGGATATTTCGCGGCGACGCCCTGCCACGGATCGGGCTGCAGCTGCTTGATGCCGAGCGAAATACGGTGCGTTTCCGGGTTGATCTTGATGATCTTGACCTTGACCGTATCGTTGACGCCGAGAACTTCCGACGGGTGGTTGACGCGGCTCCACGACATGTCGGTGACGTGGAGAAGCCCGTCGACGCCCGGGGCGAGCTCGACGAACGCGCCGTAATCGGTGATGTTCTTGACGACGCCTTCGCGCGTGTCGCCCTCGTTCAGCTCACGGACGACTTCCTGGCGGTGCTCGGCGCGATCTTCTTCGAGGATCG
The DNA here is from genome assembly GCA_964576815.1 of uncultured Caulobacterales bacterium. Classification (GTDB taxonomy): domain Bacteria; phylum Pseudomonadota; class Alphaproteobacteria; order Caulobacterales; family Parvularculaceae; genus Amphiplicatus. Next base: position 1,583 of record CAZNXR010000427.1, read on the forward strand.
AGCGGCGCGAGACGACGATGTTGCCGCGGCGCTTATCCATCTTCAGGATGCGGAAGGGCTGCGGAATGTTCATCAGGGGACCGGCGTCGCGCACGGGGCGAATATCGACCTGCGACCCGGGAAGGAACGCGACCGCGCCGCCGAGATCGACCGTGAAGCCGCCCTTGACGCGGTTGAAGATGACGCCGTCGACGCGCTCCTGGCGAATGAACTGCTGATCGAGACGGTCCCACGCTTCCTCGCGGCGAGCCTTGTCGCGGCTGATGACCGCTTCGCCGTTGGCGTTCTCGATGCGCTCGACGAACACTTCGACGGTGTCGCCGACCTTCAGCATGCCCGGCATGCCGGCCTGGCCGAATTCCTTGAGGGCGACCCGGCCTTCGGTCTTGAGGCCGACGTCGATGACGGCGACGTCTTTCTCGATTGCGGTGACGACGCCGGTGACAACGTTGTCTTCAAAAGCCCCCCGGTTGAGCAGGGAGGCGTCGAGCATGTCCGCAAAATCCTTGCGGGAGGGGTTCATCGCTAGCGCTTGGGACACGGTGTTCTTTCAGTCCTTGTTCGATCGTTTGAGCGTGCCTGCCGGTAGGTCCGGCGGTCTTCCCCGGAACGCCGATGCGGCGCCCGGAGCGGTTAGCCCAAAGGAAGTTTCAGATTGGCGGCGAGAACGCGGGCGACGGACACAAAAACCCGTTCGAGATAGGCCCCCGAGCCCCGACGATGAATTGGAGAGGAATAGCTCTCCGGTCAGGCCTCGCAGCGTCTCAGAACGCCATCGATCACGCGGCGCGCCGCCGCGAAGGCCGCGTCTATAGTCAAAGAGGTGGTGTCTAGCAACTCCGCCTC
>CAZNXR010000428.1:0-2426 GCA_964576815.1 uncultured Caulobacterales bacterium
GGGATTACCAATCGTTCGCACGAGTGTCGATCACGGCACCGCACTCGACATCGCCGGCAAGAGGATTGCGCGCGCCGACAGCCTCATCGCTGCGATCCGCCTTGCGGCGAGGCTGGCGGCGCGGCGCGCCGGCGCATGAGCGAAGACCTGCCGCCGCTGCGCGAGGTGATCGCGCGCCACGACCTCGGCGCGAACAAGGCGTTCGGCCAACATTTCCTTCTCGATCTCAACATCACGCGGAAGATCGCGCGCGCCGCCGCCGCGGGCCCGGGCGACACGATCCTCGAGGTGGGGCCGGGCCCCGGCGGGCTGACGCGCGCGCTCCTCGAAACCGGCGCCGCCGTCATCGCGGTCGAACGCGACCGGCGGTTCGTTCCGGCGCTTGAAGAATTGCAGGCTGCGTTTCCCGCAAGGCTGACGATCGTCGAAACGGACGCGCTCCATGCGGACGAATGCACGCTGGCGAAGGACGCGCGCGTCAAGATCGTGTCGAACCTGCCCTACAACATCTCGACCGAGCTTCTCGTGAAATGGCTTGTCGCCAACCATGAGGACGCGCCGCTGTGGTCGCAGATGACGCTGATGTTCCAGAAGGAAGTCGCCGACCGCATTCTCGCACCGCCGGGATCGAAGACCTACGGGCGCCTCTCCGTCATCGCGCAGGCGGCGAGCCGGCCCCACCGCGCGTTCGATCTGCCCGCGCGCGCCTTTACGCCGCCGCCGAAAGTCGCCTCAACCGTCGTCGCCTTTACGCCCGCGCCGGCGCGCCTGCCTGACATCGCGGCGCTTGAAAGGGTGACGCAGGCCGCCTTCTCGCAACGGCGCAAGATGCTGCGGTCTTCGCTAAAGCCGCTCTTCGGCGCCGACACGGAAAAGCGCCTTGACGTGTTGGACATCGCGCCGACGAAACGGGCGGAGGAGATTTCGGTCAACGAATTTCTGAGGCTCGCGTGTTGACCCGGTCAGGCCTGCAAGACCTCGAACTCGCCGCGCACGAAGGCTTCGGTGAGCTTGAATTTCTGGATCTTGCCGGAGCCGGTGAGCGGCCAGGAGTCGATCCAGATCCAGTAGGCGGGGGTTTTCTGCGCCGCGAGCCGCGCGCGCATGAAGGCTTTGAGGTCGGCGGGGGAGGGGCGCAGCGATTCCTTCGCTCGCATGAAGCACGCAACTTGCTCGCCCCATTTTTCATCCGGCACGCCGACGACGGCGATTTCGAGAATGGCTTCGTGTTCAAGCAGCGCGTTCTCTATTTCCGCCGGAAAGAGATTTTCGCCGCCGCGGATGATCATTTCCTTGACGCGGCCGGTGATCTTCAAGAACCCGCGCTCATCCATGCGGCCGAGATCGCCGGTATGGAGCCAGCCGTCCTTGTCGATAGCCTTCGCGGTGGCTTCCGGATTGTCATTGTAGCCGTCCATGATCAGATAGCCGCGCGCGCAAATCTCTCCTTGCGCGCCTATCGGAACGACGGCGCCCGTCGCGACGTCGCGGATCGACACTTCGACATTGTCGAGCGGCGATCCGATCGTGCCGCAGAGATCGTCGAAGGCGTCGTCATGGCGCGTTTGCGTGATGACCGGCGAGGCTTCCGTCTGGCCGTAGACGATCTGGATGACCGAGCCGAAAACGCTCTGCGCCTTGCGGACGAGCTCCGGCGGCACCATCGACCCGCCGGACATGATGCGTCGGATCGAGGAGACATCGCGTCCGCTCTTCTCCACCGCCTCGATCAGCGCGACGATCATCGTCGGCACGCCGAGCATGAATTTCGGCTGTTCGCGCTCGATGACGCGCACGACCATGTCGGCGTCGAACAGCGGGGCGAGCAGCATCGTCGCGCCGCGCGCAAGGCCGCCGAGCGCGAGGATCGCGCAGCCGGTCGTGTGAAAGAGCGGCATATGGTGGACGAAACTGTCGCCGGGATCGACGCCGGCGCGGGTCATCGCATCATGCCCGTTCTTCAAAAGACCCCAATGGTGAAGGAGCGCGCCCTTCGGAAAGCCCGTCGTCCCCGACGTGTACTGGATCTGGCACACGTCGGACGGCGCGACGTCCGGCAGCCGGCCGTGCTCGGCGCCTTCGTAAAGCGCAGCGTGATCGGTGAGGCGGATGACCTGGCGGATGGCGGTAAGCTCCGCGCAAGCCTCGCGTGCGATCTTCGCCATCGGATTGCCGCGGAACTCATCGACAAGATAAAGCCCCTCGGACCGCGATTGTTCGAGCACATATTTAAGCTCGCGCGGCTGGAAGCCCGGATTGACAGTGACGAGCGTCAGACCCGCCATGGCGGACGCGAATTCGATCAGCAGCCATTCGGGAATATTGTTGGCCCAGACGGCGATGCGCGCGCCCTTCGCGTGGCGAGTGGACAGCGCGCGGGCGAGGCGATCCGCGTCCTCGCAAAGGCTCGCATAGGTCCAGACGCG
>CAZNXR010000429.1:0-2423 GCA_964576815.1 uncultured Caulobacterales bacterium
GCGCCGCCATCGCTTTGCGCAAGGATTACCTCGCGCGCGCCGGCTATCTCGATGAACGCTATTTCCTTTATTATGAAGAAATCGACTGGGCGCGCGCCGGCGGCGCCGCGCATCGCCCGGTCTGGGCGCCGGACGCCGTCGTCTATCATCGCTACGGCGCTGCGTCGAAGAGCGAACGGCGCACAGCCGGAGAGGCGTCGGCGCGATCGCCCTTGTCCGACTATCATATGACCCGGTCGCGCGTGCTCTTCGCCGCGAAATGGCGCCCGCCGCTCGCCCCGCTCGCGATGCTGGCCGGCGGGGCGCAGGCTGCGCGGCGCCTGATGCGCGGCCGCCGCGCGAACGCCGCCGCAGTCCTCCGCGCGTCCTTGCCGGGCAGCCCGCGGCGATTTCCCTTCCCTACGCAGACCGAGGAATAAGGCGCAGTTTGTCATCGCCGCCGAAGCCTGATAGGCGCCGCTGGCGATGCAGGAAACGCCCGCAGAGCCCCCGCCCCCGGCCCCCGACGACAGCGCGATCGGCGAGCTGATCGCCGCCGACAATTTCGGCGACCGCTTCGCGGCGGGGCTCGAATGGCTCGGGCGTCAGTTATCCTCGGTCGATGTCAGCATCCAGGCGGCGATCATCGCTGTCGCACTTGTCCCCGCGCTGATCTTCGGCTCGCAACTCAGAAAACTCATCATGGCGCAGGTCGCGCCGCGCGCGCCCTATGGCGTCCTTCGCCGCGCGGCGAACGCATTTGCGCATATCGCAAGCCCGATCGCGCTTTTCCTGATCTGGCAGGCGGCGAGCTTCCTGCTCCATGCGTTCGGGCGGCCGAACGGCGTCGTCAACGCCGGCGTCAGCCTCTTGACGGCGTGGATCATCATTCGGCTTGTCACGCTCGTCATCCGCTCGCCCTTCTGGTCGCGGGTCGCATTCTATATCGCCTGGCCGGTCGCCGCGCTTGATGTATTCGGTCTTCTCGACGACACGATCCGTTTTCTCGACCGCATGACGCTGCCGCTGGGGCAGGGGCCGGCCGGCGCCTTCTCGGCTTACGATCTCATTCGCGTCGTCATTCTTCTCCTCGTCCTCTTCTGGATTGCGAGCGCGGCCAGCCGCTTTTTGAAAGCCCGCATCGAGGCGAGCGCCGATCTGACGCCGTCCTTCCAGACGCTGCTGATCAAGATCCTCGATATCATTCTGCCGACGACGGCGTTTCTCATCGCCCTGCAGACCGTCGGCTTCAATTTCGCGACGCTCGCGATCTTCGGCGGCGCGCTCGGCCTCGCTATCGGTTTCGGCCTGCAGCGGACGATTTCGAATTTCTTCGCCGGCTTCACGCTCGTTGCCGAGAAATCGATCAAGCCGGGCGACGTCGTCGAGGTCGGTCAGACCTTCGGCTGGGTGACGGAACTGACGGCGCGCTACGTCACGGTGCGCACCCGCGACGGCAAGGCCCACCTCATCCCCAATGACCGCTTCATTGAGGAGGGCGTCATCAATTGGAGCCACGCCGACCGCACGGTGCGCCTGCACGCGCAGTTCGGCGTCGCCTATTCGACCATGGACTTGCGCGCCGTGAAGAAGGCGGCGGAGGAATCGGCGGCGACGGTTGAGCGCGTCCTCAAGACCCCGGCCCCAATGTGCAACCTCGTCGAGTTCGGCGACAGCCGGGTCAATTTCGACCTTCGATTCTGGATCAACGATCCCGCGAACGGCGTCGCCAACGTGACCAGCCAGGTGATGCTGGCGCTGTGGGACCGCCTGCGCGAGATGGGCGTCGAAATGCCCTATCCCCAGCGCGACCTGCATCTTAAGTCCGCCCCGCCGGGCTATATGACGCAATCCTGATCGGCGCCCCCGTTTGTGCCGACGGCCCCGCCCGCTATAGTGTCGCCGTCAGGGCGGGTGCGCCGCCGGACGGGCCGGGCAGGCTCTTGGGGTAAAGGAACAGGGACTATGAAGAAAACATTCGCCTTGGCGGCTTTCGCCGCGCTCTCGCTGGCGGCCTGCGCCACATCGACGCCTTACGGCCCGGCCACGTCGAAGAGCCCCTACGGCTTTTCCGATCAGAAAATCGAAGAGAACCGCTATCGCATCGTCTTCCGCGGCAATTCATCGACGAACCGCGAGACGGTCGAGACCTTTCTCCTCTACCGCGCGGCGGAGCTGACCTTGGCCAACGGTTTTGATTATTTCGTCGTCACCGAACAGGACACCGAAGCGAGCCGCCGCTATTCGACGACCGGCAACCCGGCGTTCTTCGGCCGCTATCGTTACGGGTTCGGCCGCTATTACGGCGCGTTTCCCTATTACGCTTATGGGTTCGGCTGGGGCGCGCCGTTCGGGCCGGGGTTCGGCGCCGACTTCAACACGCGTGAGATCACCCGCTATTCCGCGGTCGCGTTTGTCAAACTGTTCAAAGGACAAAAACCTGC
>CAZNXR010000430.1:0-2412 GCA_964576815.1 uncultured Caulobacterales bacterium
CCAAATAGACGACAAGAAAACCGAGCGTTCCGAGAATGCTTTCGATCGTCGGGCCGAAAAAGAAAATCGTCAGCATGTTGAGCAAAAGGTGCGGCATGTTCGCGTGCAGAAAGCTCGACGTGACGATGCGGTGGTGCTGTTTCTGCTCGGTTACGGCGCGCACCTGAAAGGCGAACTGGTTAATGAACGTCCGGTCGCCGAAGAAGGCGTAGAGGCTGACGGCGATGTTGACGAAAATCAGCGCGAAGGTCGCCGGCGCGTCGTGGGGGGCGATCATCGTGCGGCCTTCGGCTGGAGCGACGCGGCCTACGCGGCGGCGATGAAGTCGGCGGGCGTCAAGGTCTTCAGCGCGAGCGCGTGCACGGGCCCCGCAAGTTCGTCTTTCAGCGCCGCATTGACGGCGCGTTGGCGGGCGACCTGCGGCTGGCCCTCGAAGAGCGGTGATACCACTAAAACCCGGAAATGCGATTCGCCGCCTGGGCGCGCGCCGGCATGACCTGCATGGAGATGTGACTCGTCTTTGATCACAAGGTGTGCAGGCTGAAGCGCGGCGACAAGCTTGGTGCGGATGATCTCGGCGACGCTCATTCCGGGTTCAGGCCTTTCAAAGGACTGCGGCGAAGGGGCGCGCAGCGCTTGGAACGCCGCCCTTTTCGGCCACGCGCCGCCGCTGTCAAGATTGTTTCAACCGGCCGCAAGCACCATACTCGCCGCATGAGCTATTCCTACCGCCCGCGGCATGGTTTTGATATTCGGGTCCGTCCCCCCCGGGACGCCGCCGACGCGCCCCCCATCTGGGCGCGCGGCCATACGCGCCGCTGCGACGCGGAGGGCTGCGAAAAGATCGCTGTCGTCAGGGTTTCGAAATCGCCGCGCGAGCAGGTCGAAAAACTCTGGCTTTGCGAGGCGCATGCACGCGTTCACAACGCACGATGGAATTTCTTCGAAGGCCTTTCGCAGGAAGAAGCCGAATCGGCGCGACTTGGCGCGATCTATGGCGACCGGCCGACTTGGGCGATGGGAAAAAACGACCGTGCGCGCACCGCCGCCCGTGCAAAGGGGCCTGCGGATATGAAGGATTCATTCGGGATTTTTTCCGAAGCGGTTCGCGCCTCCCAGCGCAACCGCCCTGAGACGCGGGACGGCCGGCCGGTGTCAAAACTGCAATCGAAGGCCTTCCTGACGCTCGACCTCGCTGTGTCGGCGCCCGCCGCCGATATCAGGAAGCGCTATGCGGAACTGCTCCGTCGCTTCCACCCGGACGTCAACGGCGGTGACCGAAGCGCCGAAGGGCAGCTCCAGGAAGTCGTCCGGGCCCATCACATCTTGAAGAAGGCCGGATTTTGTTAAGTCTCAGCGGCGTCCGGCCTCTGTCAGCGGCCCTTGAAATCCCCCGGGGTTCGGGCAAGGGTCGCGCCCGTTTTCCAAGGCGTTATCCATGCTCGTGACCGACGATAAATTCCTCGAAAAACCCGACACCCGTGTCGACGCCAAGGCGGCGTTCGGCGTCGATTTCGCCGGCGGCGTCCCGGCCTTTTCCAAGGCCAACGAATATGTGCCGGCGATCGACAGCGCCTACCGGTTCGATCCGCAAACGACGCGCGCGATCCTTGCAGGCTTTGCGCACAATCGGCGCGTGATGGTGCAGGGCTATCACGGCACCGGAAAGTCGACGCATATCGAACAGGTCGCGGCGCGCCTCAACTGGCCTTGCGTGCGCGTCAATCTCGACAGCCATGTCAGCCGTATCGACCTCATCGGCAAGGACGCGATCGTCGTTGAGAACGGCGTTCAGGTGACGGCGTTCAAAGAGGGGATTCTGCCGTGGGCGTTCCAGCGCCCCGTCGCACTGGTGTTCGACGAATATGACGCCGGGCGGCCTGACGTGATGTTCGTCATTCAGCGCGTACTTGAGTCAGAAGGCCGCCTTACCCTCCTCGACCAGAACAAGGTGCTGCGCCCCAATCCGTGGTTTCGCCTTTTCGCGACGACGAACACGATCGGCCTCGGCGACACGACCGGTCTTTATCACGGCACCCAGCAGCTCAATCAGGGCCAGCTGGACCGCTGGTCGATCGTGACGACGCTCAATTACCTCGCGCATGACGAAGAAGTCGAAATCGTCATCGCCAAATGCCCGCTCTACAATTCCAAGGAAGGCAGACAGGCGATCAGCGCCATGGTGCGCGTCGCCGACATGACGCGAAACGCTTTCATCAACGGCGACCTCGCGACGGTGATGAGCCCGCGCACGGTGATCACCTGGGCGCAGAACGCCGAAATCTTTCAGGACATCGGCTACGCATTCCGGGTGACCTTCCTCAATAAGTGCGACGAGCTTGAGCGCCCGACGGTCGCGGAATTCTACCAACGCGCCTTCGGCGAAGACCTTCCCGAAGCCGCCTATCAAGT
>CAZNXR010000431.1:0-2410 GCA_964576815.1 uncultured Caulobacterales bacterium
CGGAACACCGGCGTCTGCGCAATCGCGGCTGTCGGCGGACTTTCGCGCTCGCGGATAGCGCCTTTCTCATCAATCTCGATGGCGATCCTGCGCGACGCATGCCCGCGCGGCTCGGTATCGTAGAGAATGAGCGTCGGCCGCCCCAGAGCGTCGAGGCGCGCCCAGTTCCAGAACCGGAACGCGTCTTCCAGCGGCGTATCGCCGTCATTCGAGTCGAAATATCCCTCGCCCGTCCATCGCAGCGACGGCTCCTCGAAGTGAACGTCGAAGGCCGAACGCGGCGCGAGCGGGCGCCAGCGATGCCGCCCTTCAGCATCGATGGGGAATGTGCGGTTCGTCAGCGCGTGCGGGTTCACCGTCACCCTTCCACGGATGGGGAAGGGCAGGGGCGCGGCGCGCTCATCGATGTTGATTGTCAGGGCGCCGTCCCACCAGCTCAGCGAACTCGCGCCGATGTCGAACTGCTCGCGTGCGACGTCGATGCGGCGCGCAGAGCGTTCCGTCATCGCCCAGCGCGGGGCGGCGCCGTAGAGCGCGACATTCAGCGCGCAGTGATTTTCAGGCGCGCGCCGTCCTGACCAGGCATAATAGGGTGAAAAGACGCTGCCGATGAAGGCGATGATCGTCAGCGCCGCGGTTCCGTCAGGGCTTTCCGCGTCGAAATACCACCATGCGTAGCCGCCGGGCGAGACCTTCAGGTCAAAGCGAAGTCGTTCATCAAGCATGTCGCCGCCGCCATTCCCGATAGCGCCGCCATCGGCACGCCGGGCCCCGGATGCACGCTGCCGCCGGCAAGGTAAAGGCCCCGAACCTTCGTCCTGACGCCCGGCCGCTCGAACGTCGCCCGCCAGCCATGCGAAGGGGCGCCGTAAATGGCGCCGTCCGTACCCGGATAATCCTGCGCGAAGCCCGCTGGCGTCATCGAGGCCTCGGCCGTGACGTCAAGCTTCAACCCGCAGGCGGCGAGATGATCGACCATGCGGACGCGCACGCGCGCCGCGTCTTCGTCAGAGAAGCGCGCAGCCGTTGCCGGCGCATTGACAAGGCAGAAAAGCGGCTGCGCGCCCGCGCCGCCCCGCGGCGCCCAGACATAGGTTGTCGGCTCCTCGGGCGCCGACGCATGCTCGAACACCGCATCGAACTCCGCCTTGTAGTCGCGCGAGAAGAAAACATTGTGCCGGTCGAGCGGAAAGCCCGAAGCATGCGCGGAAAAAGTGAAGGTCGCCGCCGATTGCGACCGCGCGCGCCGGACGCGAACGGCGCCGGCGGGGCCAGTCCCGAGAAGTCCGGCCGCCACGGCGCCCGCGTCGGCGTTTAGGATGACGGCGTCGGCGGCAATGTGTTCGCCCGATCGAAGGCGCACGCCGGAAACGCGGGAATTGGCGCTCAGGACCTCCGCCGCTTTCTCACCATAGCGAAATCGAACGCCGTTATTCTCGGCGAGGCGCGCAGCCGCGCGGGCAAGGCCCGCCATGCCCTCCATCGGCGCCCAGACGCCCGCCTTCTCGACCGCGGCGATCAGCATCAGCGTCGCCGGCGCCTTGAAGGGCGACGAACCGCAATAAGTCGCGTAGCGCCCGAACATCTGCACGAGACGCGGATCGCGGAAATAGCGCTGCAGCGCGCTCCAATAGGTGCTGAAAGGATCGATTTTCAGGAGCTTCAGCGGCCCTGCCGACGCCATCATCCGCAGCATGTCCGGCGCCGGCGCGCGCAGGAACGAATCGCGCAGCATGTCATAGATGCGCCGGGCGTCGGCGAGGAATCGGACGAAGCCGCGCATGTCTTCCGCGCCCGCGAAAGCGCCGACCGCGTCCGCGGCGGCGCGGTCGTCGGCGAGAAGGTCGAAGCGCGATTCGTCGCGCCAGCCATGGCGGGCGAGGCAATCGAGCCGCTGCGATGGAACTTCCGCATCGAAATCGGCGCCGGCGCGCGCGAAAAGCTCTTCGAAAACCCATTTCATCGTGAGGACGGTCGGGCCGATGTCGATTCGTGCGCCGCCGATGTCGATATCGCGCATCTTGCCGCCGGGATGCGCGGCGCGCTCAACAACCGTCACCTCCGCGCGGCGTGCAAGCACAAGCGCAGCGGCAAGGCCCCCCATGCCGGCGCCCGCAATGATGATTTGCCGCGTCGCCAGCCTTCCGTTCCTCCAGAAACGCCGATTGACGCCTCCCGAAAAGGCGTCCATCTTGATAGACGCTAGCAGGCGTCAATATCAGTTGACAGCCTCGGATCCGGAGACCGCCGATGACGCCCTCCGCTCATACCGTAACCGCCCTGATCGAGACCCGGCTCGAAGCGGCGCTGGCGCGCGCGGCCTCGCCTGACTGCCCCCCGAAACTCGCCGGCGCCATGCGCCATGCGGTCTTCCCCGGCGGGGCCCGCGTTCGCCCCCAGCTTTGCCTTG
>CAZNXR010000432.1:0-2409 GCA_964576815.1 uncultured Caulobacterales bacterium
CCAGCCTGACGACCGAAGTCGGTCCGCGGCTCGGCGGCACGGAGGCCGAAGCGCGGGCGCGGGTCTGGGGCGAAGCGAAGTTCAAATCGCTCGGGTTCAAGAATGTCCGCACCGAGACCTTCGACATGCCGGTGTGGACGCGCGAGTCCGAAAGCGGCGCGATCGTCGCGCCTTACGCGCAGCCGCTGCATCTGACGGCGCTCGGCAATTCGGTGTCGACGCCAGAAGGCGGCGTCGAGGCGATGGTGGTCCGCTTCCCGACGCTCGGCGCCTTGCAGAAAGCGCCGATGACCGGGCTTGAAGGAACGATCGTATTTGTCGACGAGCCCATGACGCGCACGCAGGACGGGTCGGGCTACGGCGTCGCCGTCGCCAAGCGCTCGGGCGCCGCCAATGAGGCGTCAAAGCGCGGCGCCGCGGCCGCCATCATTCGCTCGGTCGGTACGGACAGCCACCGCTTTCCGCATACGGGCAACATGAACTACGCCGACGGGGTGACGCCGATCCCGGCGGCGGCGCTTTCAAACCCCGATGCGGATATTCTCGCCGACGCGATTGCGCGCGCGAAAGGCCCGGTGCGCGTGCGCCTCGACATCACCACGCGTCGCATTGAAAAGGCGCAATCCGGCAATGTCATCGGCGAAATTCCGGGGCGCACGGACGACATCATCGTCATCGGCGGGCATCTCGACAGCTGGGACCTTGGTACCGGCGCCGTCGATGACGCCGCCGGCATCGCAATTACGGTCGCCGCCGCGAAGCTGGTCGATGAGATGAAGGGAACGCCCGGGCGCACGATCCGCGTCGTCATGTGGGGCGCGGAAGAAGTCGGCATCCACGGCGGCAGGGCCTATGCGGAGAGGCACCGGAACGACCTCGCTCGCCATGTCCTCGCCGCCGAATCCGATTTCGGCGCCGGCCGCGTCTGGCAGCTTCGAACGCGTTTTGGCGCCGGGCGGGAAGGGTATGCGAAAGACCTCGCCGAGGCGCTGAGGCCGCTGGGCGTCGGACCGGGAAACAACGAAGCCTTCGGCGGCGCCGATGTCGGCGCTCTCCGGGCGGCCGGCGTGCCGGTGCTCGACCTTGCGCAAGACGGCAGCGACTATTTCGACCTGCATCACACCGCAAACGACACGCTCGACAAGATCGATCCCGCGGCGCTGAAGCAGAATGTGGCGGCGTGGGCGGTGATGCTGTATCTGGCGTCGGAGATGGAGGGCGGCTTCCGCGCGGTCGAGGCGGCCGCGCCATAGCCGCCTCGCCCGCGTCGCAAGAATGTCATGCGCTGCGCCTAAACGTCCAAAGGCCAAGGGAGAAAGTCGATGATCCGTCATACGTTGATCGCGGCTGCGGCTGTTGCGCTCGCTGCCTGCGCTTCCTCGCCGGGGGAGCGCGTCGGCGCCGCATCGCCCGAGGCGCCGGACGGCGTCATTCGCGCAGTGCCGATGCTGTCTGCGCCGCTCGATCGGGCAAAGCCGCTGTCGCGCATCGTCTTCGCCAGCTGCGCGCAACAAAACGAAGACCAATCGATGTGGGATCGCGTCGCCGCCGCGCGCGGCGATCTCGTGCTTTATATCGGCGATAATGTTTACGGCGACGTGCGCTCGAACGACGCCGCGCTGCCCGAACTCAAGGCCGCCTATATGCGCCTCGCGCAGAGCGCGCCGTTCGCCCGCCTGCGCGCCGCGGCGCCGATGCTGACGACATGGGACGACCACGACTACGGTCTCAACGACGCCGGCGGCGACTATCGGTACAAAGAGCAGTCGGAAGCGCTGTTCGAATATGTGTGGGATGTGAAGGATGAGCGGGCGCAGCGCCCCGGGGTCTACGGATCGTGGATCCTCGGCGAGGAAGGCCGCCGCGTGCAGATCATCATGCTCGACACGCGCTTTTTCCGGTCGCCGTTGAGGCCGACGGACGAGCACGGCGCGCGCGGCAAGGAGCGCTATCTGCCTGACGCCGATCCGGCAAAGACGATGCTTGGCGAGGAGCAATGGGCATGGCTGGAGGCTCAGCTGCAAAAACCGGCGGAGCTTCGGCTGCTCGTCTCTTCAATTCAGGTGATGTCCGAAGGCCATGGCTGGGAGGCGTGGCGGACTTTGCCGGCCGAGCGCGAGAAGCTCTACCGCGTCATTGCGCGATCAGGCGCGAAGGACGTTATTGTCCTCTCCGGCGACCGCCATTCGGCGGCGTTTTACGAGCGGCGCGACGTCGTCGGCTACCCGCTGTTCGAAGCGACGTCGTCGTCGATCAATCTGCCGGCGTCGAGATGGCGCGCCGAAAGCGGCGAGACATGGGTCGAACAGGATCCGAACCGCCTCGGCGCGATGATCTATGACGCCAATTTCGGCGTCATCGATATCGACTGGGCGGCGAAGACGGCGACGATTGAAATTCGCGGCGCCG
>CAZNXR010000433.1:0-2400 GCA_964576815.1 uncultured Caulobacterales bacterium
TCCTCCGCGCCCGAATGATCGGCGGGCTGACCCGACGCCGTGACGATGCGATACCACGGAAGGCCTTTCGGCGCCGAATGCAGCGCCCGCGCCGTCTGCCGCGGCCCCGCGCCGGGAACGAGGCTCGCGATCATGCCGTAGCTCGCGACCTCGCCCGCGGGCACGTCGAAGATGAGGGCGTGGAAGGCGGCGGGGTTCGCGCTCACGCCACCTCGAACAACCCAGCCGCGCCCATGCCGCCGCCGACGCACATGGTGCAGACGACATATTTCGCCTTGCGGCGTTTGCCTTCGATGAGCGCGTGGCCGACCATGCGCGCGCCGGACATGCCGTAAGGGTGGCCGATAGAAATCGCGCCGCCATTGACGTTGAGGAGTTCGTTCGGAATGCCGAGCCTGTCGCGGCTGTAGAGGACTTGCACCGCAAACGCCTCGTTCAATTCCCAAAGCCCGATGTCATCCATCTTGAGGCCGAATTTCTGGAGGAGCTTCGGCACGGCGTAGACGGGCCCGATGCCCATTTCATCCGGGTGCGTGCCGGCGACCGCCATGCCGCGATAGATGCCGAGCGGCGTGAGGCCCCGGCGCGAAGCCTCCTTGGCTTCCATGACAACCGCGGCCGACGCGCCGTCGGACAATTGCGAGGCGTTCCCCGCGGTGACGTGCTTGCCCTCGGTCACCTTCTGGCCGCCTTTGAAGACGGGCTTCAATCCTTTCAGCGCCTCAAGCGTCGTCTCCGGGCGATTGCCTTCGTCCTTTTCAATGGTGACCTTGTGTTCGTTCGTCGCGCCCGTCGCCTTGTCGGTCATCACCATGACGGAGGGCAGGGGCACGATCTCGTCGTTGAACTTGCCCGACGCTTGCGCCGCGTGCGTGCGCTGCTGTGATTGCAGGGAATATTCATCCTGCGCATCGCGGCTCACCTTGTAGCGCTCGCCGACAATCTCCGCGGTTTCGATCATTTGCATGTAGGTTTCAGGAAGATTGGCGAGCAGCCATTTGTCGGGCCTAACAAACATGTCGCCGGTCTGGTTGGTCGAGATCGATTCGACGCCGCCGCCGATCGCGACCTGCATATTGTCGGCGATCACCTGCTTGGCCGCCGTCGCGATCGCCATCATGCCGGAAGCGCATTGCCGGTCGAGGCTCATGCCCGAAACGCCGATCGGGAAGCCGGCGCGCAAGGCCGCCTGCCGCGCGACGTTCTGGAACGCGGTGCCCTGTTGCAAGGCGCAGCCCATGACGACGTCTTCGACCTCGGCGGGGTCGATCTTCGCGCGCAGCGCCGCATGCTTGACGGCGTGGCCGCCAAGCTCCTGCGCGCTTGTCGCGTTGAAGGCGCCGCGATAGGCCTTGCCGATGGGGGTTCGGGCGGTCGAAACGATGACGGCTTCGCGCATAATGGCGCTCCTTTACTTGCCGGCGTAGGCTTGCGCCTTCGCGATGAAATTCAAATTAGGGCCGGCGCTCGTATCGTAGTAGCGCACGGTCAATTGGTCAGAAATCTTGTCCCACAGCGCCGCTATGTTTTCCGGCGTCTGCTCGCTAGGGGGAAGATAAACGCCTTCAGTTTCGGCGACATAAGCCCGCGCATAGCCGCCGGCGGCGCAGGAGAGAATCGCGCGGCTCGGCGCATCCTCGCTCACAAGATAGAGAAGCCCCGCGGTGATCGCCTCCGGCGTCATCTGCGCGAGGATCGCTTCCGGGATGCCGATGTCCTCCGTCATGCGCGTGCGCGCGGAGGGAACCAGGCAGTTGACGCGGATATTGTACTTCCCGCCCTCGAGATGCAGCGCGTTCATGAAGCCGATCATGCCGGCCTTCGCCGCGCCGTAATTCGCCTGCCCGAAAATGCCGTATAGGCCGGAAGGCGACGACGTGCAGACGATGCGGCCGTAATTCTGCTGGCGCATGATCTCCCACACCGCTTTGGTGCAGGTCGCCGTGCCGACAAGGTGCACGTCAATGACGGTGCGGAAGTCGGGCATCTCCATTTTTGCGAAGGTCTTGTCGCGAAGGATGCCGGCGTTGTTGACGAGGATGTCGACGCGGCCCCATTTTTTCATTGCGGCGCCGATCATCGCCGCGACCTCCGCCTCCTTGGTGACGTTGGCGCCGTCGGCGATCGCCTCGCCGCCCGCCTTGCGAATTTCCTCAACGACGGTTTCGGCGGCGGAGGCGGAGGCGCCGGTGCCGTCGCGCGCGCCGCCGAGATCGTTGACGACGACCTTCGCCCCCCGCGCCGCAAGCGCCAGCGCGTGAGAGCGCCCGAGCCCGTTTCCGGCGCCGGTGACGATCGCAACCTTCTCGTCGAACCTGATAGCCAAGGCGATACTCCCTATTTCGAGCGGACGATGACGAGCGTCTTCACCGACTGCGCGATGAAGCAGTTCTCATGCGC
>CAZNXR010000434.1:0-2384 GCA_964576815.1 uncultured Caulobacterales bacterium
GGGCGCCTCGGTCCACAAGGTCTTGCCGAGGCGCGTCTTGTTGGCGGCGATCAGCGTCGAGGCGGCGCTCAATATCGCCGGCGTCGAGCGGTAATTGCGCTCCAGCCGGATGACGCGCGCGCCCGGAAAATCCTTCTCGAACTTCAGGATGTTTTCGACCTCCGCGCCGCGCCAGCCATAGATCGACTGATCATCGTCGCCGACGCAGCAGATGTTCTTGTGCTTCTGCGCGAGGAGGCGGAGCCAGAGATACTGCGCGATGTTGGTGTCCTGATACTCGTCGACCAGCATGTAGCGGAACTTGTCCTGATACGTCGCCAGAATGTCCGGGTGGCGCTGGAAAATGGTGATGTTGTGGAGGAGGAGGTCGCCGAAATCGGCCGCGTTCAAGGTCTTCAGCCGCTCCTGATAGGCGGCGTAGAGCGTAACGCCCTTGCCTTCGGCGAAGTGCCAGGCCTCATTCGCCGAAACCTTGTCGGGCGTCAGCCCGCGGTTTTTCCACCCGTCGATGACGCTGGCGAGGCCGCGCCCGGACCAGCGCTTTTCATCGAGACCCGCCGCCTCGATCACCTGTTTGGCGAGCCGCACCTGATCGTCGGCGTCAAGGATCGTGAAGGAGGATTTGATCCCGACGATCTCGGCGTGGCGGCGCAGGATCTGCGCGCCGATCGAATGGAAGGTGCCGAGCCATTGAAGGCCCTCGACCCGCTCGCCGATGAGGGCGCCGATGCGCTCCTTCATTTCGCGCGCCGCCTTGTTGGTGAAGGTGACGGCGAGAAGCTGCCAGGGCTGCGCCCGGCGTGTGAAGAGAAGATGCGCGAGCCGCGTCGTCAGCGCGCGCGTCTTCCCCGTCCCGGCGCCGGCGAGCATCAGCACGGGGCCCTCGGTCGCTTCGACCGCCTCGCGCTGCTCGTCGTTGAGGCCCTCCAGATAGGCAGGCGCGTCGGCGTTCCCGGCCGGCGAAAGGCCGGCGAGCGCGCGCTCGGAAATTGACAGTTTGGCGTTCACTGAAGGATGCTAGCCGTATGAGAACGATTCTGGAACATCCTTAGGTCGCCGCCCCCGCCTTTGCCAAGGCGACGGCGCGCCTCGAATCCCCTGAAACTACCCGCCGTTGCAATCTGAAAGGAGCCGCCGATGCCCGCCCAGTTCGAGCTTTTCAAGGACAAGAAAGGCGAGTTTCGTTTTCGCCTGAAGGCCGGCAATGGCGAGATCATCCTGGCGAGCGAGGGCTACAAGGACCGCGCGGGCGCGGAGAACGGCATCGAGTCGGTCAAGAAAAATTCCGACCTTCTCGCGCGGTTCGAAAAAAAGGCCTCGGCCGGCGGCAAGCATTATTTCGTGCTGAAGGCGGCGAACCACCAGGTGATCGGGATGTCGGAGCAATATGCGACGGAAGACGCCTGCGATAACGGCATCAAAAGCGTGATTGCGAACGCCAGGCTCGCAGGGGTAGAGGACAAGACGGCTTAGGGCGGGTTGCCCTTCCGCTCATCACCGCGAGCGGGCGGCCTCGCCTGCCATCGCGCATGAGGCGGAAAATTTCTCCCGGCGGGGTGAAATTCCCGACAAGCAGAGGCGCAAGATTGCGGGCGTGCAAGCGGCGCCCCATACCGCGCGCGAGACCAATCGCTTCAGGGTTCGATGGCTTCCCGCAACTGGCGCGTGCAGGCGCATTATTCGGCCTTTTACGCCGCGCAGTTCGTGCTGCTCGGCGTGCAACTGCCGTTCCTGTCGGGCTGGCTTGCGCGCGAGGGATTCTCGGCGCCGGAGATCGGCTGGCTGAGCGGGCTTTCGCTCGGCGCGCGGCTCGCCTTCGGTCCGGCGGTCGCCTTCTGGGCGGACCGCGAGGGAAATCACGCAAAGGCGCTGCGGCTTGTCTCGCTCCTTTTCGGCGCCGGCGCGCTCGGCCTTGCGGTGTTCGGCGGCAAGCCGCTGATCGCGCTTTCGGCGGTCGCGGTGTTGTGGTCGTTCGGGCTCCTCGTGCCGCTCTCCGACACGGCGATCCTGCGCGCCGACCGGCAGGGCGCGCTTCATTACGGCGAAGTGCGCGCCGCGGGTTCGGCGGCGTTCCTGCTGACGAACATCGCCGCCGGGTTCGTCATTGCACGGACGAGCATCGACATCGCCGTCGTCATCATGGCGCTGGCGGGAATGGCGACGTTCGCGATTTCGGCGACCCTGCCGCTTGGCGGGGCGCCAGCCGGCGATGACCGTCGCCCCGGACCGGGCAGCCGATCCGGGGTCCAGCTCCTGCAAGTCGGCGCGGAGACGGACGTTAGTTCGGAAGCTGGACCCCGGGTTCGCGACTTCGTCGCGCCCCGGGGTGACGGCGAAGTTGCTGGACTTAAGTCCGACAGCCAACCGCAGAACCGCTGGCGCGA
>CAZNXR010000435.1:0-2339 GCA_964576815.1 uncultured Caulobacterales bacterium
CGCCTGGTGCGCAGGCTGCGGCCAGAAGAATGACGACATGCGGCGCAGCTCCGTCGTCCTCTTCAAGGACTTCATGAAGGACACCTTCTCGTTCGACGGGCGCATGTGGCGCACGCTCGGCCTGTTGGCGGCCGCCCCCGGCACGGTTCCGTCCGACTACAGCCATGGAAAGCGTTCGCGTTACACGCCGCCGGTGCGGCTGTTCCTTGTCGTCAGTTTTCTGTTCTTTCTCATTCTAAGCCTCACGCACACGCTGATCGTCGCGGTCGAAGTGCGCGCGAGGACTCCAGAGGAAAAACTCGCGGCGAAACTGGCGATGGAGGAGGGGCTGAAGGCGGCTGGCCCCGAAGTGCAGGCCGAGATCAAAGCCGTGATAAACGAACGCGGCCTTGAAGAGGGCGGCGCGATCGCGATCGACGGACGCACGCTCGATTGCGATCTTTCGGCCTCCACGCGCTACTTCGTGAGGCCGCAGGATATTGAAGTCGACAAGGAGCTCTGGGCGCGTTGCCGCGCCAGCCTTGTCGAAGGCATCAAGTCCGAGGTCGAGGAGGGGGCGCAGAAAAATCCTGACCGCAAGGACGAATTGACGAACACGGTCACCATCATGGAGCGCGTCATTGCAGGCGTCACGCGGGCGATCGAGGACCCCGAAGCGTTTAACGCCAGCCTAAATAACTGGCTGCCGCGGGTGATGTTCCTGATGACGCCCGCCCTGGCGCTCATCCTCGCGCTGTTCCTGCGCGGGCGCGACGCGCTGATCTTCGATCATCTTGTGTTCGCGCTTTATGCGCATGCTGCGGCCTTCGCGATTATCGGTCTTGCCGTGATCGCGACGCAGCTCCGCCTGACGAACGTGTTCACCGCGGCCTCGATCGCGCTCGGCCTTTACTTCATCGTCGCGATCAAGCGCGGATATAAGCGCGGGTGGATCAAGTCAGTGTGGACGAGCGTCGGCGCCGGCGCGCTCTATCTGCTGGTCCTGTCGACGGCGGTGATCGGCATCATCTCGAATGAAGTGCTGCGCGGCTGACGCCGCGTCAGCGGGTCAATTTCGCCCGACTTCGGCCAAGGCGGCGCGCAGGGACGCGGCCCCGGCGATGAGAAGCGCCGCCAGTTTTTCCGCCGGATAGCGCGTCTCGCCTTCGAGCCAGAGCCGGATCTGTCCTAGTATCTGGTTGGCGAGATCGATCGAAAAATCCCGTTCCTCCGCCGGCAGCCGGGTCGCGATGAATTCCGCGAGACGGCGGCGCACGCGCGCAGCGAGCGGGCCGGAGAGGAGGTCAGCGGCGCCGCGCCGGTTCTCCCGGAAATGGTCGAGGAGCGCAACGAGCCGCGCGTCGTCGACAGCGCGCGTCGCCGCATCGGCGAGAAGCGCCAGCGGCGCTTCGAGGGCTTCGATCAGCACCGCGTCGCGGCCGTCGAAATGCTCGTAGAAGGTCGAGCGCGCTACGTCCGCCTCCGCAAGGAGATCGGCGACCGGCGGCTTCGACGTGCGGCGCGACAGCACGAGGCGCGAGAACGCTTCGACGATGGCGATTTTCGCAGGGGCCTTGGCGTCGTGGGTCATCGGTTCCGGCCGCTCCGGACTTTCGGGAACAAAAGTCCGTACACCTCGGCGGCGGCGAACGCTAGGTTCGGCGCATAAATGCAAAGGGGCGGCGGCGATGAGCGAAGCGGCGGATCAGCAAATGAATCTTGGTGAGCGTGTCGCGGGCACGGCGCTTACGGTTGCGGCGGCGCTCGCCGTGCTGGCGATGGCGCATCATCCGACGGGCACGGCGCTCGCGGCGACGCTCGGGCGCGCCGTGCACGGCGTCTTGATGGCGCTTATCCTCGTCATGCTCGCCGGATTCTTCCGGTTCGCCGCACTGCGCGGGCTTGAACGGTTCGTTGTCGCCCTCGCGCTCACGTTTTATGCGTCGGGAACGCTCGCCAACCTTCTCGCCGGCGCGATCAACGGCTTCGTCGTCCCCGCGCTTCTCGAACGTGAAGCCTATGAGGCGAACGCGGCGCTGCTCTGGACGATGAACCAGACCTTCGCCAAAGCGGCGGTCTTTGCGACGTCGGCGGCGTTCGCGCTCTGGGGCTTCGACCTACTTGCGCGCGGCCGGGGCCTTGCGCGTCCGCTCGGCCTTGGGGGGATTGTCGCCGGGCTGGCGCCGGCGGCGCTGCTTGCGGCCGGCGTTCTCGACATGCATGTCGCAGGCGCCTTCGCCATTTACGGCGCGCAGTCGCTTTTTGCCGCGCTCGTCGGTCTCTATCTTGCGACCGCGAAGCCGGCTTAGAGCGGCGGGCGACAAAAGTGCAACGCGGTTTTTCGCAAAGCCGCCGCGACC
>CAZNXR010000436.1:0-2335 GCA_964576815.1 uncultured Caulobacterales bacterium
CGACATTGACGCCGCAACCAAGCGCGACCAGCGGCGCATCGCCGATAAGCTCAAGGAGAAGTCCGGCGATCTTGGCGCCGCCCGCGAGAAGATCGTTCGGCCATTTGAATGAGAGCGCCGCGCGCGGCGCAAACCGGCGCACCGCATCCGCCACGGCGAGCGCCGCGACAAAGGAGAGTTCCGGCAGCCGAGCCTGCGGAGCGCCGGCGCGAAAGAGAAAGGTCGCCGCGATGTCGCCTTCCGCCTGCATCCACGCCGTGCCGCGCCGGCCGTAACCGGCGGTCTGGCGCAGCGCGACGATCCACAAAGGCCCGCCCTCGGCGAGCGCAGCGCGTCGATTGGCCTCAAGGCTCGTTGAGTCGAGGGTCGGGAAGACTTCGATGCGAGAGGGCTTGCGCGCGGTCGACACCTCAGAACAGCGCGGCCGCCGCGCGCTCGGCAGCGATGCGCAATGGCCCCATGAACATCGGCAGAATCGGAAGCACCAGCAGCGCCGAGATCGACGCCGTCAATCCGAGGCGAGAGCCTTGTTCCCGTTCGAAGACGGGCGCGGGATCGCTCATCCACATGATCCGGATAATGCGCAGATAATAATAGGCGGACACGACGCTCAACACCGCGCCCGCGAGCGCGAGCCATATCATCCCGGCGTCGATCGCCGCCTGAAAAACATAGAGCTTGCCGAAGAACCCCGCCATCGGCGGAACGCCCGCAAGGGAGAAGAGAAGCACAGTGAGGATAAGCGACAGCCCAGGATTGGTTTTCGAAAGACCCGCGAGCTCGTCAATCGTCTCGGTCATGCCGCCGCGCCGGCGCATCAGGAGGATGCACGCGAAAGCGCCGACCGTCATCACGATGTAGATCGCCATGTAAACGAGCGTCGACCAAACGCCTTGCGGCGTTCCGGCCGACAGCCCGATCAACGCAAAGCCCATATGGCCGATCGAGGAATAGGCCATCAGGCGCTTGATGTTCGTCTGCACGATCGCCGAGAACGCGCCGACCGCCATCGAGGCGACGGCGAGGATGGCGAGGATGGGCGTCCACTGGTCGGCGACGCCGCCGAACGGCGTCACCATGGCGCGCGCGAAAAGCGCCATCGCCGCGAGCTTCGGCGCAGCGGCGAAGAAGGCTGTCACCGGCGTCGGCGCGCCTTCATAAACATCCGGCGTCCACATGTGAAAAGGCGCCGCCGATACCTTGAAGGCGAGCCCCGAAATCAGAAACACGAGGCCGATGATGAAGCCGACATTCTTGCTCGCCTCGGCGCTGACGCTGGCGATCGCGTCGAACTGCGTCGCGCCGGTGAACCCATAAACGAGCGAGGCGCCGTAAAGGAGAAGGCATGACGACAGGGCGCCGAGCACGAAATATTTAAGGCCCGCCTCCGTCGATCGGCGGCTGTCGCGGTTGAATGCGGCGAGGATGTAGAGCGCAAGGCTCTGCGTTTCGACGCCCATGTAGAGCGCAATGAGATCGTTCGCCGACGCCATCAGCAGCATGCCGACAGCGGCGAGCACGATCAGCACCGGATATTCGAAGCGCCCGAGCTGCTCGCCGGCGAGATATTTGTCCGACATCAGAATCGCGAGCGCGGCGGCCGCAAGGACGATCAGCTTCACGAAGGTCGAGAATGCGTCGATGCGGAAGGCGCCGCCGAAAACCTCGCGTTCCGGCCAGCCGCTCATCGCGGCGACGACGAGCAGCGTCGCGACGAGAAGCGCGATCGACGCCGTCGAGATGAGGCGCGAGGACTTGTCTCCCAGAAAGACGCCGAGGATCAGGAGCGCCATGGCGCCGACGGCGAGCATCAATTCCGGCACGAGATAGCTGAGATCGGTGAAAAGCGGCATCAACGCCCCCCGGCGACGGAAACGGCGGCGTCAAAATTCCGCAACAGCGAATCGACGGCGGGCGCGAAGACGTCGAGCGCGGGTTTGGGATAAACGCCGAGAACAAGGGCGAAGAGGAGAAGCACGCCGAGCATCGTCGCCTCTCGGGCGTCCACATCGGCGATCGCCATCAGATTGGGCTTTACGAGATCGCCGTACATGACCTGCCGGAAGAGGCGGAGCGCATAGGCCGCCGACAGAATGACGCCGAAGGCGGCGAAGAAGGCGATCCAGGAATTGACCTTGAAGGCGCCCGCCATCGTCAGGAACTCGCCGACGAAGCCCGAGACGCCCGGCAAGCCGACATTCCCCATCGTGAAGAAGAGAAATAGGAAAGCGTAGAACGGCATCCGGTGGACTAGGCCGCCATAGGCGGCGATCTCGCGCGTATGAATGCGGTCATAAAGTACGCCGACGCACAGGAACAACGCGCCCGAGATGAA
>CAZNXR010000437.1:0-2333 GCA_964576815.1 uncultured Caulobacterales bacterium
GCGTCGCCAGAATGTCGTTTTCCTGCGTCACGAGCGCGCTCAGCGACTCGGTGAGATCGATCAGCGCGCGCACGCGCGCTTCAGCCGTCATCGGCTCGGTCATGGGCGGGACTCCGCTGGGGGCGCGCCCGCGCGCGCCTGGATGTCGAGAAGGGCCGCCTTCACATGATCTGCGAGGCCGAAGCCGCCGCGTTGGGCGACCGCTTTGGCGTAGCTTTCCTGAAGGAGGCTGTTGAAGAAGGCCTCGCTCTTGCCGCCGCCGGCGATCGCCGGCGTTTCGACGGAAGAGAACAACGGCGCCAGCATCTGCGCGATGAACACCGCTTCGAACTCCCTGGCGGCGGCGTCCGCGCGCGCAAGACCGTTGGGTGCGGCGACGGAGGCGGCGACGACGGCTTCGACCATCACATCACCTCGATATCGGCCTGCAAGGCGCCGGACGCCTTGATCGCCTGCAGGATGGAGATGAGATCGCGCGGGGAAACGCCGAGCGCATTGAGGCCGTCGACAAGGTCGCGCAGGCGTACATTTCGCTCGACGATCTGCAATTCGCCGGGCGGATCGTCGACGCCGACGCTCGTCCGCGGCACGACGACCGTCTCCCCGCCGCGCGAGAAGGGCGCCGGCTGACTGACGAGGGGCGTTTCGCCGACGGAGATAGTGAGATTTCCTTGCGCGATCGCGACGGTGGAGACGCGCACGTCGTCGCCGATAACGACGACGCCGGAGGCTTCATCGATGATGACGCGCGCCCGGCTGTCGGCGTCGACCGAAAGTCCTTCGATTTCAGCAAGCAGGTTCACCATGTCGCCGCTGAAGCCGTCGGGACGCTGTATCGCCACCGTGCCGGGATCGGCGACGCTCGCCGCCCCGGCGCCGAGGCGCGCGTTGATCGCCGCGCTGATGCGGCGCGCGGTGGTGAAATCGGGATTTCGCAGCGCGAGGCGCAACGATGTCTGCGCGGCGAGGCTGAAGTCGATCTCGCGCTCGACGATCGCACCGTTGGCGATCCGTCCGTTGGTGGGAACGCCGCGCGTCAGGGAAGCGGCCTGTCCGCGCGCCGCGAATCCCGCGACGGCGAGCGGGCCTTGCGCGACCGCATAGGCCTCGCCGTCCGCGCCATAAAGCGGCGTCACCAGAAGGACGCCGCCGCGCAGGCTCCCGGCGTCGCCCAGCGCGGAGACCGCGACGTCGATGCGCGCGCCCTGCCGCGCGAAGGGCGGCAGGTTCGCCGTCACCATGACGGCGGCGATGTTCTGGGTCAAAAGCAGTTCCGAGCGAATGTTGACGCCCATGCGCTCCAGCATCGACACCAGGCTCTCGCGGGTGAAGGGCGTATTGCGGATGCGGTCGCCGGTGCCGTCGAGACCGACGACCAGCCCGTAGCCGATCAGCATATTTTCGCGCACGCCCTCGACATCGGTGAGGTCCTTGATGCGCGCCGCCGCGCGCGCCGGCTCGATGGTCGCAAAGAGCGTGAAAGCGAGCGTGAAGGCGAACACAAAGGCGCGGGCGAGGGGCATGAGCGAATTCCAGTACGCGCCCGCATCATCGGGCCGACGAGAAAAGCGAATGGCGTGCCAGCCGCGCCGAACCGCGCGCAGCATGAGAAAAGCGCAACGATTACAGGCGCTAGCGGTCTCGCCTGGCGGCGCGGCGCCGGCCGCTGACGCTCGCGGTCATGCGCTTTCTGCCGGGAAGATTTTGCCGGATTAACGAAAGCTTAGCGGGCGGCCGATTATTGTCCGGGCCGGATAATTGATCGGTGTAAGGATGATTCGCGTCACTGGACCGGGAAGCCCCGGCGGCCCCGCCCTCACGCGGGGCGCAGGCGGAGCGAAGGGCGCCGACGGCGATTTCCACCTTCGCCAATCGTCGGACGCTGCGGCGGCGGGCGCAGCGGCGCCGGCGGACTCGGCTGTAGCGCTCGGCGCGCTGATCGCCCTCCAGAGCGAGACCGGCGGGCGAAAGCGCAATCGCGCCGCTGCCGAGCGGGCGCTCTTGCTGCTCGAACGGCTGCGCGACGGCTTGCTGGCGGGGCGAATTCCGACCGCCGATCTGGAACGACTCGCCGATGCTGCAACTGCGAAGCTCGACGATCCCGATCCCGCCATCGCCGCTCTTTACGCCGATATCGCACTGCGCGCGCGGGTCGAACTTGCAAAGCTCGGCCGCTGAAGCGGCGATGAATTCGCCCGCCGCGCGAAGCGCTGGGCGGCCTTACACCTAATTCTGAAGTCGCCCGTAATCACAAGCGGAATCGCGGCGCGGGAGGCGCGAAATTTGCGTCTTGAGGGCCCGGCGTTCGCCGACTATAGAGGCGCCGCGCGGCG
>CAZNXR010000438.1:0-2330 GCA_964576815.1 uncultured Caulobacterales bacterium
GGCGGAATCGGCGCAGCGCTCGCCGAGGCGCTGGGCCGCAGGACGGCCGTGACGCGGCTGTCGCGGCGCGCTGACGGCCTCGACATCACCGACGAGGCGAGCGTCGCGGCCGCCGCGGCGCGCCTTGAAGGCCGGCGCTTCGATTTGATCTTCGTCGCCACGGGCGTTCTTGAGAGCGCCGGCGCGCGGCCCGAGAAATCCTTCGCCGAGCTTGATCCCGCAGCGATGGCGCGCGTTTACGCGGCGAACGCCATCGGTCCGGCGCTGATCGCGAAGCATTTCGCGCCGCTCTTGCCGGCGAAGGAGCCCGGCGTCTTCGCTTTTCTCTCCGCGCGCGTCGGCTCGATCGGCGACAACCGGCTCGGGGGCTGGATGAGCTATCGCGCATCGAAGGCGGCGCTCAACCAGATCGTCCGCTGCATCGCGATCGAACTTAAACGCTCGCGCCCGGAGGCGATCGCGCTCGCGCTCCATCCCGGCACGATCGACACCGCGCTGACGCGGACATTTGCGGGCGGACGCTTCACCGCGACGCCGGCCGAGTGCGCGGAAAATCTGCTGCGCGTCTGCGCCGCCGCGACGCCGGAAATGTCGGGGCGCTTTTTCGCCTATGACGGCGCGGCGATCGAATGGTGACGCGCGCGCTCGTCGTCATTCTCGGCGATCAGCTTTCCTTGGGGCTTGCAAGCCTCAGGCGCGCCGACCCGGCGACCGACGTCATCCTCATGGGCGAGCCGGTCGCCGACATCGCCCATGCGAACCATCACAAGAAGTCGATCGTCCTCATTCTCTCCGCGATGCGTCATTTCGCAGAAAGCCTCGGCGCCGCCGGCTGGACGGTCGATTACGAGCGCCTTGAAGACAAGGGCGCGCCCCAGACGTTTTCCGACTTGGTCGCCGCCGCGGTGAAGCGCCGCAAGCCGAAGAAGATCGTCCTCGTCGAGCCCGGCGACTGGGCGGTGCTGGAGGAAGCCAAAAGCTGGAGCGACCGTTTCGGCCTGCCCGTCGATATTCTCGACGACGACCGCTTCATCGCCAGCCATGCCGAATTCGACAGCTGGGCGTTGGGCAAGAAGGCGCTGCGCATGGAGTTCTTCTATCGCGAGATGCGCCGGAAAACCGGCCTCCTGATGGAGGAGGGGGAGCCCGCCGGGGGCCAGTGGAATTTCGACCACGACAACCGGAAGCCCGCCAAGGGCGGCGCCCGCTTTTCGGGGCCGATGCGCTTCAAGCCGGACGCCACGACGCGCGCCGTCATCGACCTCGTCAATGATCGGTTTACGGATCATTTCGGCGTCGCCGAACCCTTCTGGTTCGCGGCGACGGCGAGGGATGCGGACAAGGCGCTCGCCCATTTCATCAGGACGGGCCTACCCGGCTTCGGCGACACGCAGGACGCGATGCTCGACGGCGAGCGGTTCCTCAATCACGCCGTCTTGTCGATCTACATGAATATCGGCCTTCTCGACCCCATCGACGTTTGCCGGCGCGCCGAAGACGCCTGGCGTAAAGGAAAGGCGCCCTTGAACGCCGTCGAAGGCTTCATTCGCCAGATCGTCGGCTGGCGCGAATATATCCGCGGCGTCTACTGGCGCGAGGGCCCGGACTATGTGCGCGCCAACGCGCTCGGCGCGTCGCGCCGGTTGCCTTGGTTCTACTGGACAGGCGAGACGAAGATGGCCTGCGTCCGGGCGGTCGTGACGCAGACGCAGGAGGAAGCCTACGCCCATCACATCCAGCGCCTGATGGTGACGGGAACCTTCGCGCTGATCGCCGG
Organism: uncultured Caulobacterales bacterium; assembly: GCA_964576815.1. Taxonomy (GTDB): domain Bacteria; phylum Pseudomonadota; class Alphaproteobacteria; order Caulobacterales; family Parvularculaceae; genus Amphiplicatus. The sequence goes on from CAZNXR010000438.1 coordinate 1,778, forward strand.
CGTCGATCCCTTCGAGGTGCATCGCTGGTATCAGGCGGTTTACGCCGACGCGTTCGACTGGGTGGAGGTTCCAAACGTCATCGGCATGTCGCAGTTCGCCGACGGCGGCCTGCTCGCGTCAAAGCCCTATGCGGCGTCGGGCGCCTATATCAACCGCATGTCGGACTATTGCGGCGGCTGCCATTACAAGGTCGCGAAGAAGACGGAAGACGACGCCTGCCCCTTCAACGCGCTCTACTGGGATTTCATCGCCCGCCACGAGAAGCGCTTCGAAGGCAATCCGCGCATGGCGACGATCTATGCGAGCTGGCGCAAGATGGCGCCGGCGCAGAAGGCGGCGCTGCGAAAGAAGGCGGCGGGTTTGCTGGAGAATTTGGAAACGTTGTGAGTGAGCGAGTAGCGAGCAGGTTGAGTCGCGCACTCTCCCCGCTCATTCCCGTGAACCCGTGGAATCCACGTCTCAAAGCGCAGCGCTCCGCGGCCCTGGATCCCCGCTTGCGCGGGGATGATCGGAACGAGAGTTTTCTCTTTTTGATCGCTGCGGGTTCCAGGG
>CAZNXR010000439.1:0-2329 GCA_964576815.1 uncultured Caulobacterales bacterium
GAACGGGGAGCGGCGGGCCGCTGGCCGTCACCTGCGCGAGCTTGCCGGGGTCAAGGCTTATCGACGGCCGCTCGATAAAGCGCGCGACCAGCATGTCGTGATGCTGCGCGGCCGTTCGCCCGTGCGCTTCGCAGACCACAATGAACTTTGCGGCGTTGCGCTTGAACCACGGCTTTTCCGCATCGCTAGCGTTCTCCAGAAAAATCGTCAGGAAATCGCGCCGGCGCATGCAGTCGCGGAGCGAGGCCTGATCCTCGGGCCTCATGAACAGCATCTTGTCGACGAGCAATTGCGAGTAATAGGGATCGTTCGCCTGACACAGGCCGGTCAGCAGGTCGATCTCATTGATGCCGGAAAAGTCGCCGGCGTTCGCGCCGCGATATTCCTGGCGACCGACGCGATAAGGCTTGTAGTAAGGCCGGACGCTGAAGAAGAAGCGATCGACGTCAAGCTCTTTGAAAAGGACGTCGTTCCATCGCGCGACATCGTTAAGCGCTGTCAAGGCGTCGTCGAACAGCGTCTCCGCGACCGGGTGCGAAACACCAAGCGGAACGATGCGCATCAGCGCGTCCGCCGCCCGCTTATAGGCGAAAATGCCGCGCGTGTTGTAATCGAGAAAGAGCTTCTCATCCCTTAGCCAGGTGAAGCTCTTGGGCGCCCCGCCGACCGCGCGGTTATGCGTTGCAAGGTGTCCCGTGGCGAAGCGCGGCGCGACGCCGATCGAGGCGCCGATATGAAGGCCGAGCGCGGAAGCCTCCTGAAAGGGCGACTTTTCCTCGCGCGCCGGATTCGTCAGTTCATGACGGCGCAGCGCCGCGAGCCAGAGCCCCAAATCGCCGAGCACGTCATAGGCGACATCGAAGCCTTCATCCGTGTTCCCTTCGCGCCGCAACGCGCCGACATGGACGAGACCCTCATCGACGAGGGCCTTCTTTGCAGCCGCACCGACGCCCTCGACCGCGGCGCGGTCCGGCTGCGCGAAATAAAGCTCTTCGAGTTCGGAATTGAGATCGACGAAACGACTTCGGATCCACTGGTCGAATTTCTCAGCGTTCTTGCTCATGGCCGGCGCGCTTCTCGTTCCGCCCGCCCCTCCTAAAGCCAATCGGCGGCGGCGTCCACGCGAGGGGTCAGCGCGCCAGCGCGCGCTCAAACTCTTCCCGGAACGCCTCCATCTCCTCCGCCCCTGCAAGCGTCACGCGAAGACAGTCGGGCATAGCATAATTCGTCAGCCCCCGCACCAGCACGCCGCGCGCGGTGAGCGCAGCGTCGATCGCCTCCGCCTGCTCAGGGCGATCAAAGACGATCGTGACGAAATTCGCGAAAGACGGAATCGACCGGATGCCGCGCCTGCCCAAAAAAGCGACGAGCAATTCCCGCTCCCGATCGACATGGCGGATCGACCGGTCGGCGAATTCATCGTCCTCAAGCGCGGCGATCGCCGCCGCCTGTCCCGGCGCCGTCATGTTGAAGGGAAGCCGAACACGGTCGAGCGCGGCGATCACATCGCCCGCGCCATAGCCCCAGCCGACGCGGAGGCCCGCGAGGCCGTAGAGCTTCGAGAAGGTGCGCGTCATCAGGACGTTCGGCGCGGTCCGGGCGAGTTCGAGACCGGCGTCGAAGCCCGGTGCGGCCCGCGCGAACTCCGCATAGGCGCCGTCGAGAACGAGCAGCGTTTCCGGCGGCAGTCGGCGATGCAGCCGCTCGATCTCCGAAAAGGACACATAGGAGCCGGTCGGGTTCGCAGGGTTCGCGACGAAGACGATCTTCGTGCGCCGATCGACGCGGTCGAGAATCGCATCGACATCGACGACGTAATCCCTCTCCGGCGCAAAGCGCATTTCGCAATCCGCCGCTGCGACGGCGAGGCGCCAGGCGGCGAAGCCGAAGGCCGGCTGCACCGCGTTGTCGCCGGGATCGAGATAGGCCATGCAGGCGAGCGTGAAGATTTCATCGGACCCCACCCCGAAAATCAGACGCTCCGGCTCAAGATTGAATTTGCGCGCAACCGCCATGCGCAGCGCCGTCGCCCGTACATCCGTATACCGAAAGATACCGTCAGCGGCGCCGAGATAGGCGGCCCGCGCCCTCGGGCTCGCGCCGAGCGCGTTCTCATTGGCGGAGAGCTTGATGACGCGCGCCGCGCCGTCGGCGCGCGCCTTGCCGGGCACGTAGACGCCGATCTTCCGCACCGCTGCGCGCGGTATGGGCCCCGTCACGATCCGCCCCCTGCACGCTTCGCCAATACCCGCATCACGTCATTAAGCGTCGCCCCGCGCGCCTTCAGCAGCACAGCGAGGTGATAAAGAAGGTCCGCCGCCTCTTCGCA
>CAZNXR010000440.1:0-2324 GCA_964576815.1 uncultured Caulobacterales bacterium
ACCTGCGTCCCACCGGCGATTATCGCTCGCAAACAGCCCGATGATTTACTGGCGCACCCGAAGAGATTCGAACTCCTGACCCCCAGATTCGTAGTCTGGTGCTCTATCCAGCTGAGCTACGGGTGCGCGTCGCCGGTGGGCGGAGCGGGCGTTTAAGCCGATCGGCCTTGCGATTGCAAGCGCGTGGCTTGCGGTCGCGGGGCTCAGGCCTTTCCGGCCTCGTAAATGGCGCGGGCGATCGCCCGTGCGACGCAGTCGGCGGCGATCGAGCCAAGACGCGTAAGGGCCAGCGGGTCGCCAGCCGGCTTCCCGCCGGTCGCCAACGCGAAAATGACGTCGCCGTCGGTTGGACCGTGGGCCGGGCGGATGGCGCGCGCGATGCCGTCCTGCGCCATGATCGCGAGGCGGCGCGTCTCGGCTTGCGTCAGCGCCGCATTGATCGCGACGACCCCGATCGTCGTGTTGGCGCGCGCTGCGGCGGCGGCGAGCTTCGTATCCGGCGGAAGATCGGCGGCGCCGCCGCCCGTCGCTGCGTTCGCGGCCGGGCCGCCGAATTCATCATCAAGCTCGAACGGCGCGGCCCAGAACGCACGCGAGCCCGGCCGTCGCGCTGAGCCGAAACTGTTTACGGCGACGAGCGCGCCGACGATGAAGCCGTCATCGGTGACGTAGGACGCCGATCCGAGGCCGCCTGCTTCGGCGCCCGCCTTGGCGCCAAAACCGGCGCCGGCGCGCCCCTGTACGATCGCCGCGGCGCTTGCAGCCTTCGCCGCGTCGAGGCCAAGGCGGCGATAAGGCGGATCCTCGCCCCAGTTCTTGTCGCCGCCATTGGCGAGATCATAAAGGATCGCGGCGGGAACGATCGGCGATGGCGGAACGCCCTCGCGATCGGCGAGCCGGAAGCCGCGTCCGCGTGCACCGAGAAATGCGGCAACGCCGTCCGCTGCGGCGAGCCCGTAGGATGAGCCGCCGGCGAGAACGATCGCGTCGGCGCGATCTACCAGCGTCGACGGGTCGAGGAGATCGGTCTCGCGCGTGCCGGGACCGCCGCCGCGCACGTCGCCCGCAACGATTGCCGGCGTTTGGGGCATGATGACGGTGACGCCGGTTTTAACGGATCTGTCGACCGCCGATCCGACGATGACGCCGGGGACGTCGGTGATGTCGTTGTGCGGTCCCTTGCCGGCCATGGGGCTTGCGCTTTCTGATGAGGGCGACCGCCGCTTTGCCATGATCGCCCGGACTTTGTAAGGCAGACCAGGAACGGCGGATGGAGCGTCAGGTGCGTTGGTCGAAAATAATCGCGGTGTTTGCCGGAGCGTTCATGGCGGCGCAGCCGCTCGGCGTCCGGGCGCAGGGCGAGGCCGCCGGCGCCAATGCGCTGATCACCTATCGATCGATCTTTCATCCGGTTGAGGCGGCGAACGGCATGGTCGCGGCGCAGGACCTCCTCGCCGCCGAAGTCGGGCGCGACATCCTGAAAAAGGGCGGCAATGTCGTCGACGCCGCCGTTGCGACCGGCTTTGCGCTCGCGGTCACGCACCCGCAGGCCGGCAATATCGGCGGCGGCGGCTTCATGATGATCAAGTTCGCGGGACGCGACGAGGTGATCGCGATCGACTATCGCGAACTCGCGCCGGCGGCGGCGACGCGCGACATGTTCCTCGACGACAAGGGCGAGGTCGACAACAACCGCGCGCGCTTCAGCCATTTGTCGGCGGGCGTGCCGGGCTCGGTCATGGGGCTTGCGACGGCGCTTGAAAAATACGGCACGATGCCGCTCGCAGCGGTGATGGCGCCGGCGATCCGGCTCGCCGATAAAGGCTTCCCGGTTTCCGGCGCGCTCGCCGATGCGCTCGGTCAGTATGCGGAGCGGTTCGAGCGCGACCCGTCCTCTCTCGCCTACTTCACCAAAAACGGCGCGCCTTTTCGGAAGGGCGACATTCTCGTACAGAAGGACCTTGCAAGAACGCTGAAGGCGATTGCGAAGAACGGCGCCAAGGGATTTTACGAAGGCCCGGTCGCCGACCTGATCGTCGCGGAAATGGCCGCGAATGGCGGCCTCATCACGCATGACGACCTGAAATCCTATCGTGCGGTCGAACGCGCGGCGGTCCGGGGCGCATTTCGCGGTTATGAGGTCGTGTCGATGCCCCCGCCGTCGTCCGGCGGCGTTCATCTCATCGAAATGCTGAACGTGCTGGAGGGATTTGACCTCGCCGCCATGGGGCATAACAGCGCCGATTACCTGGGGCTTCTCGTCGAGACAATGCGGCGCGCCTACGCCGACCGGTCGGCCTATCTCGGCGACCCCGACTTCTTCG
>CAZNXR010000441.1:0-2321 GCA_964576815.1 uncultured Caulobacterales bacterium
CGACGAGAAAAGCGAGGCGTCGACCGACGCCTTGACGGCCGCGATGACGCGGTCGGCGAGCGGCCCCTCGCCGCCCTGCTCGGTGTCGCCGCGCGACTCATCGCCCTCGGGCGGCGGCGCGAGGTCCTGTTGCGCATCTTCAGGAAGGGCGACCGCGCGCGGGGCCACGACGAGCGCGGCGGCGAGCACCGCATCTTCGGCGGTCGCTTTGTCGCGCCCTGCAAGGGCCGCGGATGCGCGCGCCGCGGCGACAGAGAACATCAGTGCGCGGATCGACAGGACGCCGCAGCGAATGGCCGCGATCGCGAGCGCTTCGATAAGCGGCTGCGGCGCTTCTACATCCGCGAGCCTGGCGCGGGCGGCTGCGATGCGACGCGGATCAATGTCTTTTTCATCAAAAGCGCCGGGATCGACGATGAAGGCGACGCGATCGGCGAGCGCTTCAGCGACTTTTTCGTCATCGCCGGCGCTCTCATCAATCAGCAGAAGGGAAAATCGCGCCGTTTCGACGCGGCTGAAGCCGTCGCGTTCGGCGCGCACGGCGCCCTCATCAAGCGCCGCGCAGAGGATCGCCGCGGTCTCCGCCTCGAACCGCTCGGCCATCGGCGCGACGATCACGCCGCCGTCCGATTCGGCGAGAAGACCGCGCTCAAAGAGCGGCTTGCCGGCCGACAAGGACGCCGAAAGGTCGAGCCCGCCGACGAGACGCCCGGCGCCGGCCGACGGCGGCAGTTTGCGCCACGGCGCGCCCGGGGGCTGAAGAACGCGATACGCTGCGAGCCACAAATCGAGCGCCGGGGACGGCGGCGCGCGCAGCACGGCGCCCTTCAAACCGATGGGGTCGATCGCAAGCAGCACCGCCGCTTTCATCGCGAGCGCACCGGCGTCGCTGGCGCGGCGGGCGGTCATTCGCGCGTTTCGGCAAGTGCGCGTTCGACGCGCGCCGACCCGTCCGATTCATCTAGAGGATCTTTGCGCAGGCGATGACGCAGCGCCATCGGCGCGACCGCACGGATATGGTTGCGCGTCACCGTCCCGTCGCCGTCGAGCGCAGCGAGCGCGCGCGCCGCGCGCAGCAGCGTCAATTCTCCGCGCAGGCCGTCCGCGCCGAGCGTCATGCAGAGCCGCGCGGCGTATTCGAGCGCGTCGTCCGGCGCAGCGATATCATCGATGATTTCGCGCGCGGCCGTGATTTTCTTGCGGATCGCCGCGTCCTTGCGCGACCATGATTTCAGGAAGGCGTCCGGGTCGCGGTCAAAAGCGTCACGTCGCTTGATGACCTCGACCCGTTCGCCGAGATCGTTCGTCGTCCTCACATCGACCGAAAGCCCGAACCGGTCGAGTAGCTGCGGGCGAAGCTCTCCCTCTTCTGGGTTGCCGCTGCCGACGAGCACGAAGCGCGCCGGATGCCGGACGGAAAGTCCTTCGCGCTCGACGACGTTTTCTCCCGACGCCGCGACGTCGAGGAGGAGATCGACGATGTGATCTTCGAGAAGATTGACCTCGTCGATGTAAAGAAAGCCGCGATGGGCGCGCGCGAGAAGGCCGGGCTCGAACCGTTTTTCACCGCGTGCGAGCGCCCTTTCGAGATCGAGCGCGCCGACGACGCGATCCTCCGTCGCACCGAGCGGCAAATCGACGACCGGCGCCGGTTCCTGGACGGATTTGAGGTCGTCCGTTTTGTGGCCCTGGCAATAATCGCAAGACGACGCCGGCGCCATCGGATCGCAGCGAAAGGGACAGCCCTTCACGACGTCGATCTTCGGCAACAGCGCCGCAAGCGCGCGGATCGCGGTCGATTTCCCGGAACCGCGATCGCCGAACGCGAGAACGCCGCCGACGCGCGCATCGACAGCGGCGATCAACAGCGCACGCTTCATGTCTTCCTGGCCGACGATCGCCGAGAATGGAAAAGCCGCCGCCATGAAGTCTTTCGCCGCGTTGAGCCGAGCGGCAGCGTTAGCGCAATCCATCCTCGCCGTCACGCGCCCGGATCCGCAAAGAAAACGGCGCGGACCTGAGGGGCCCGCGCCGCGTTGAAGGCGTTCTCCGTCCGCTTACTGCGCGACGGACTTCAGATAGGCGATGACGTCAGCGCGGTCCTGACCGCTCGGCAGGCCGGGGAACACCATCTTGGTGCCCTTGATGTACTGCTGCGGCGCCTTGAGATAGGCGAACATCACGTCTTCGGTCCACGTAATTCCCGAATTCTTGTTCGCCGCGGAATAGTTGAACCCCGGAATGGAGCCGGCGGAGCGGCCGACAATTCCGTACAGGGACGGTCCGACCTTGTTCTGCCCCTGAGCGACCGCATGGCAGGC